>JBOGLY010000378.1:0-3972 GCA_050746425.1 Acidobacteriaceae bacterium | reverse complement strand
ACTCAAATGGGAACACGTTGGACGTAATGCGGGCAGGACATACGATCCGCGATGCTGTTTACAATACCCTTCCGGCGAACGTAATCAATACCAGAGAAACCTACGATTGCGTCATCATTGGCGGTGGAATCAGCGGCCTCGCGGCTGCCCTGTTTTTCGCGCGCCATACGCGGCCTGGAATGACTTGCCTGGTGATCGAGGACCACCCCATCTTCGGCGGCGAAGCCAAGCAGAATGAATTTCTGGTGGACGGCAAAAAGCTCGTGGCGCACCAGGGGTCGGCCATCTACCAGCTTATGTATCCAAATAGCTTTTTCACGCGCTTCTACGATTCCATCGGCATGAAAGCACCGAAGCTTGAATATCAGAAATGGGGCGGCCCAGGACCCGCCATGCCCCTTTCTCGAACTCCATACCAGTCCGTCGGAATGGATCACGGTCAATATGGATTCTGGTTTGGCGCGAAGTTCGGCCAAACGCCTGGAATGTGGCTGATCGATCCACTGGGCAATCGGCTAAACGGTGCGCCCATCTCAGAAGGCACGCGAAAAGAACTGCTTCGCTGGCTGGAAGGCACGCCTCTGCCGGACAACGACTTTGTCCCTCCAAAAGTAGAAGGCGATGCTGCCTCCCGATACCTCGATTCAATCACGCTCGAACAACATTACATGCGGCAATTCGGCCTCAGCCGGGAGACGATCCGCACGTTCCTTTCTCCCGTGGAAGGCGGCGGTGCCGGACTGGGACCCGATGCTTTGTCGGCCTATTCCGATTACGCATTTGAAATGTTGCATCCCCTGCCAGACAAAAACGGCTATACAGACCAGATGTTTCCAGGCGGCAACACCACCATCGCGCGGCTCATGCTGAAAAGCATCAATCCTGCTGCTATCGACGGCGCTACCACGGTCGAAGATGTAACAAGAAACAACGTCAACTTTTCTGCCCTCGATGTTCCGCGAACCGGCGCAAGAGTCAGGCTCTCATCCACAGTTGTTGCCGTGCAGCATCATGGACAACCCGAAAAAGCCGACTTCGTCGATGTCGTCTATCTTCAGTCTGGCAAACTGTATCGGGTCAAGGCTCGCTCCGCCGTAATGGCGGGCGGAAGCTGGACGAGCAAGCACATCGTTCGAGACCTGCCCGATACGCATCGCACGGCATACGACCAGTTCTATCGCTCCCCTTGCATGATGGCGAATGTCGCAGTCAGGAATTGGCGATTTTTATATAAGATGGGAATCACCGGATGCCGATGGTTCGAGGGCTTCGGCAATTACATGGATGTCCGAAAAATGTCTCTCACCGGCATCGAGGACCCAACGATTGGCCCAGATTCTCCAACGATTCTTTCGCTCAAAGTTCTTTACTCCTATCCCGGTCTCCCTACACTGGAGCAGGGGAATCGCGGGCGAGGCGAAATGCTCGCTACATCTTTCAAGGAATATGAACGATTGATCCGCGACCAGTTCAATCAAATGTTTCGAAAATACGGATTCGATGCCCAGCGAGACATTGCAGGAATTATTCTCAATCGCTGGGGTCATGCCTACTTGAGTCCACAGCCTGGATTCTTTTTTGGTCTGGATGGAAAGCCCGCGCCGCGCGAGACTCTGCGCAGGGCGCCGTTCGGCCGAATCGCATTTGCAAACACCGATCTCGCCGGTGCCATGGACCACCGCTTTTCGATTCTGGAAGCGCAGAGAGCAGTTGGACAATTGCTCGACCAGGTGCTGACTTAAACATGAGCGTCCTTGAAGACCAACCAGCTTCGACCAACTTGACTGGAGAACCCAGATGATCTCATCACGATGGCTATGCGCCTTTGTCTTGTCCGCGGTAGTCCTGCAGGCCCAACAACCGCCGCCCGCGTCAGAGCCCCTGCCGGGTTATTCCCATGACGCATCGGCCAAAGAGGTGCAGTGGGAGCGGCAGTTTCGCGCCATCCCTTCGCCGGACAATTTGCGCAGCTACATGAAGCGTCTTTCCGCCTATCCTCATAATGTCGGCTCTCCGTACGACAAGAACAATGCGGAATGGGTCGCGTCTAAATTTCGCTCGTGGGGTTTCAATACGTCCATTGAGACGTTTTACGTGCTGTTCCCCACTCCCAAAGAACGCAAGCTGGAATTGATCGAGCCGACGCAGTTCACGGCCAAGCTAGCCGAACCGCCCGTCGCGGTCGATCCAACCTCCGACCAGCAGGCCCAGGCCTTGCCGCCCTACAATGCCTATTCCATCGACGGCGATGTCACCGGTCCGTTGGTGTACGTGAATTACGGCACACGGGAAGATTACAAAACGCTGGCCCGCATGGGCGTTTCCGTCAAAGGCGCAATCGTAATCGCCCGTTATGGCGAGGCCTGGCGCGGCATCAAACCCAAGGTTGCCGCCGAGCACGGCGCTGTCGGCTGCATCATTTATTCCGACCCGCAGCAGGATGGATATGGTGAAGACACCACCTTCCCGCAGGGACCGGCGCGGCCACTCGAAGGTGTCCAGCGCGGTGCGGTTACTGACACCTACTATCCCGGCGATCCGCTCACTCCCGGAGTGGGCGCGACCAAAGACGCCAAGCGCATCCCGCTGAAAGATAATCCGGAGATTACAAAAATTCCGACGCTTCCCATCTCTTACGGTGACGCCCAGCCGCTATTGCAGGCCTTGGGCGGCCAGATGGTCCCGCGCCCATGGCGTGGCGGATTGCCGATTGCCTACCATGTCGGCCCCGGTCAGGCGAAAGTGCATCTGCGAGTCTTTTCCAACTGGGACATTAAACCCATCTACGACGTAATCGCGCGCATGGCTGGCTCGACCGAACCGGACCAGTGGGTCATCCGCGGCAATCATCAGGATGCGTGGGTGAACGGCGCGGAAGATCCGATCTCCGGCCTGGTTGCGGAAATGGAAGAGGCCCGCGCTCTAGGCCAGCTTGCCAGCCATGGCTGGAAGCCGCGGCGGACCATCATCTACTGCGCGTGGGACGGCGAGGAACCGGGTCTGCTCGGCTCGACCGAATGGGTGGAAACTCACGCAAAAGAATTGAGCGATCACGCGGTGCTCTATGTCAATTCCGACATGTCCGATCGGGGTTTTCTCAATATGGATGGCTCGCATTCCATTGAGCACTTTATGAACACGGTCGCCAGCGATGTGCCGGATCCGGAAACAAAATACTCCGTGCTGGAACGGGCGCGGCTGCGGCAGATCAGCCAGGCCACAACAGAACAGGCGCGCAATGAGCTAAGGCACCGCCGCGACCTGCGCATTGGCGCCTTGGGAGATGGATCGGATTACTCGCCTTTTCTGGATCACCTCGGAATTCCCTCGGTCGATCTCAGCTTCGAGGGCGAAACTCCGGGAGGCATCTATCACTCGGAATACGACGATTTTTATTGGTACACGCACTTCTCCGATACGAAATTTGTCTATGGCCGCGCGTTGGCGCAAGTCGCCGGCACGGCTGTCATGCGCATGGCGGACGCGGAGATCCTGCCCTACGAATTCACCGACGTGGCCGACACGATGCATCGCTATGTGAACGATTTGAAAAAGGAGATGACCGATACCCGGCAAAATATAGTGGAGACCGATCGCGAGATTCATGAAGGCGTGTTCACGGCAATCTCCGATCCCGAGACTCCTTCCTATGCGCCGCCACAGGAGCCAATTCCTCCATATCTGAATCTCGCGCCGCTTGAAAATGGGGCTGCCGATTTGACGATCAGCGCGGCGAATTATCAGGCTGCATTCAACCAGTTGGCGCAGGATGGCGCTGCGTTTGACGCGTCGCAGATCCCCGCGCTGAACCATCTGCTTATGCTTACCGAGCGCGCAACGCTGCGGCAGGCCGGTTTGCCCGGCGGCAGAGGTTGGTATAAAAACCAAATCTACGCTCCGGGTGCGTACACGGGTTACGGAGTGAAAACGCTGCCTGCCGTGCATGAGGCAATGGACCAGCACAACTGGAAG
>JBOGLY010000377.1:0-3973 GCA_050746425.1 Acidobacteriaceae bacterium | reverse complement strand
TCGCAAACTCTTCCAGCGAACTTCCGGCGAAACTGCTCGCCGCACTGCAACCACGCTTACCGGCCCACGCATTCCCCGCCACTCCAGCGGATGGGCGGCCATGCTCAAGTATCTCCAGGCCAACCCAAACCTCCGCGTTCTCGACATCGGTCCCACTTCCTCGTCGAGCATCAACTTCCTCACCGACCTGGGCCACAGCGTCTACATGGCGGATCTGGTGGAAGAAGCGGTCAGCCCAGAGTGGGCGCTGCCCGCAGAAGAGAACGAGCCGCCAGGATATGACGTGGAAGGATTTTTGGCCCGGCACATGGATTTTGGCAATCGCGAATTTGACATCGTTCTTTTGTGGGACGCGCTGGATTACATCCCGGTCCCGCTTGCCGATGCAATCCTTAGAAGGTTGAAAGTCGTGATGCGGGAAAACGGTCAGGGCCTGGCGTTTTTCCATTCACGCATGACGGGGCCGGAGACTGTATTTTGCCGGTACCACGTGACCGATGGAGATGTTATCGAAACCCAGGAAGGACCGGCCCATCCTGTCTTGCGAAATTACCAGAATCGCCACATTGAAGCGCTGTTCCAGGAAATGACATCCTGTCGTTTCCTGTTGGCGAAAGACAATACTCGCGAAGTAATCATCACGCGCTGAAGCGGCATTTCGTTCGCAGTCCATCTCCGGACGTTCCTGCGAAAAAACTACAATGAAGATATGAACAATACTGTCACCGCGGATGTTGCCATTGCAGGTGCTGGCATCATCGGACTGTCGCTGGCATTGGAATTGCGACTGCGCGGCTTGTCGGTTGCGGTGATGGAGCGTGGTCACGCCATGAGTTCCGCCTCCTGGGCAGCCGGAGGAATGCTGGCGGTGAACGATCCCCACAACCCTCCAGAACTTATGCCTCTTTGTACCCGCAGCGGCGAGCTTTATCCAGCGTATTTGTACCG
Organism: Acidobacteriaceae bacterium; assembly: GCA_050746425.1. GTDB lineage: Bacteria > Acidobacteriota > Terriglobia > Terriglobales > Acidobacteriaceae > JAKAAZ01. The sequence continues at coordinate 3,025 of JBOGLY010000377.1, read as the reverse complement.
CATCGAATCGCTTTCCAAACTGCGCGTGCCAGTCCGTACTCATCGAACGCTTCAGGAAATGAAGCCCGGGCATGATTCGCACGGCGAGGCCACGTCTGCGGAAATTGCTGCGGTTGCTCCCGGCCTCGATCCAGCCGGTCACAGCTTTGAGTGGCTGGAAGAAGGAAGTGTTGATCCCCACGATCTGCATAAGGCGCTGCCAACGGCTTTCATTGCTATCGGTGGGACTTTGCTGGAACAGACCGAGGTGCTGGGTATCCAGGTCGACGAAGCCTGCGTTCTGGTGCAAACTGAGCGGCAGCGCGTCTCCGCTGGAATCTTCATGAATTGTTGCGGTGCATGGGCCGGGGACCCACGATGGGGCGGCGCTCCGGTAGAGCCGGTAAAGGGACACATCGCCAATCTGCGATGCGAGCCGGACCGTTTGCGATGCGTGGTGCGCACGGCTGCGGTTTATTTGATTCCGCGCGGAGATGGCCGCGTTACAGTGGGCGCCACAATCGAGCACGCGGGGTACGACGAGGCCGTTCATGAGGCGAAAATCATGCGGATATTCGATAGCGCGCGCCGGCTTTTACCGGAATCTACGGTTCCGTCGCCGCTGGACGCGTGGACGGGCCTGAGACCCGGCACTCCGGATGGATTGCCCATTCTCGGCCCCGCGAAGACGAGAAATTGCTGGCACGCCACAGGCCATTATCGTGATGGAATTTTGCTTGCTCCGGTGACCGCACGGGTGATGGCGCAGGCGATACTCGGCGAAACGCCCGATGTGCCGCTGGATGCATTCAGTCCCATGCGATTCGGTTCGTAGTAACGCAGTTAACACTGCCACTGCGATGCGAACTTGATTCCATCCCATTTTGGCTATGCCGGGACGGGGCACCCACGATATTGCAATAGCTGTGAAGGCGGCTTAACCAGTTCGTCGTGTCGGATCGAACCGCCTATCATCTTCGATTGACTGAGACTGTGACGCCGTTGCGGGGACGAAGAGATATTTGCGCGCTTAACGGAAGTTCTTTCGGGGCGGGCCCAGGAAACGCTACGCGCCAGTTCCGGAGCACGCTGGCGAGCACCAGAACGGCTTCCATCCAGGCAAAGTTTTCTCCAATGCACATGCGTGAGCCGGCTCCAAAAGGGAAATAGGCATGGCGGGGACGCATCGCGCTGGCCTGCGGCAAAAACCGATCTGGATTGAAACACATCGGCTCCGGAAACCAGCGAGCGTCGCGATGGATTGCGATTTGTGGAACCAGCAGCAACGAGCCGGCAGGAATGGACAAGCCGCGGTATGAGTACGACACGGCTGCGGTGCGTGCCGTGACCCAAACGGGCGGGTAAATCCGCAGCGCCTCCGCGACGACGCGCTGAGTATAAGGGAGACGATCATAGATTTCGGAAGCGCCAGAAGCCGAAGCGAGCGGAGCGTTCCCAAGTGCACCCTCCGCTTCGGCGAAAACTTTTTCCTGCAGGTCGGGATGTTGTGCCATTAGAAAAAACACGAAGCTCAATCCATTTGCCGTGGTTTCATGACCGGCCAGCAGCAACGTGAGACATTCATCACGGACCTGCCGGTCAGTCATTGCGCCAACGCCGCCTTCCGCATCCTGGCTGGCGAGCAACATGGAGAGCAGGTCGCCATGATCGACTTTCGATTGTCTGCGTTCCGCAATCATCGCATAGATCAACCTGTCCAGCTTTTTGCGCGACTTCTGGATGCGGCCCAAAAAGCCAAAAGGTATTTTCAACAGCAGATGCGGATACGGCAAAAAAGCCAGCGGAAGAAATCCCATGAAGGCGGTAACGGAATCGGAGATGGTTTCCACTTCGGATTTGACGTCGCTGTCGAAGAGGCATTTGCCTGCGATGCGCAACGTGAGCTCGAGCATCGAGCGATGAATGTCGAGCGAGCCTCCGCTGCGCCATTGCGAGGTCATTTCACCGGCGAACTGCAACATGGTCTTGCCGTAGACTTCGATTCTTTGCCGGTGAAACGCGGGCGACACCAGCTTCCGCTGCCGCATGTGCGCGGGTTCTTCGCTGGTCAGCAACCCCTCGCCCAAAACAAACTTCGCGCGCTGCATCACAATGCCGCGGTGCTGCATGCCCGCATCGCGCACCAGCACTTCCTGCACCATGTCGGGATGGTTGAACTGGAAGACATGCCGTCCGAAAGCCCTGAAATGGACAAGATCGCCGTAGGTCCTGGCATTCTGCTGAAGAAAATCATGAGTGCTAAGGCGTAGCAATCCAGGATTTCGCAACCGATTTCTGTAGCCGGGTCCAGGAGGATAATGTGTACTGGCGACTTCGTTTAATTTTTCTTTCAAGGAGAAGGGAGCCATCCTTTCCAGTTGGAGCGTCTCGCGGTCAGACGATCCGCAAGTGGCTGCATCTGATTAAGAAGAACATTTAGCGCACGCCAACGCGTCAAGGAGAAAAATCCATGTCTCATTTTCACGGGATGACATTGCAATGGTTAGGTCATGCCACTTTCCACCTTCAAACCGCCCAGGGCACTTCAGTCCTGATCGATCCGTGGCTGGAATCGAATCCGTCCTTTCCCAGGAACTGGAAAGCCCCGGAAAAAATCGATCTTGTGCTCTGCACCCACGGCCATGCGGACCATATTGGAGACGCATTGTCCGTGGATCAACGGTATCACCCAACATTCGTCGGAATCTATGAACTGACAGGCTGGCTGGCGTCACAGGGGATCAAAAAAACGGTGGGGATGAACTTGGGAGGCGCATTCCGTTTTCAGGACGTAACTGCCTCCCTGGTGGAAGCCAGACACTCATCGAGCATCGAGGACAACGGAAAAGTCATCTATACCGGAGTTGCCGGAGGCTATATTGTGCAAGTTAACGGCGAGCCCACGATCTATCACTCCGGGGACACCGCTCTTTTTGGCGATATGAAACTCTTGCGCGAACTGTACTCGCCGGAGATTGCCTGCCTGCCCATTGGCGACCATTTCACAATGGGACCCAGAGCGGCTGCAATTGCGGCGGAGTACGTT
>JBOGLY010000376.1:0-4000 GCA_050746425.1 Acidobacteriaceae bacterium | reverse complement strand
TTCCAAGGTCGATTCGCGCCTTGTAATTCGTCGGCTGCAGATCGACGGTGCGCCCGAGCTCGCTGTAGGCGGGACCATATTCACCGAGATGCACGTATGCCTGCGCCAGGGCATAGTGAGCGTCCGGAAAGTTCTTGTCGGCCTTGAGAGAGTTCTCAAATTGGATCGCGGCCGCGCGGTACTTGCCCTTGGCGCTGTAACGTTGTCCGCTCGCCAGATATTTCCGCTTGCGGACATTTGGATTGCTATGGCAACCAGACAACATCGCTACCGCGACACAGAGCGCGACTACCCGAACTTTTCCAAGACTTTTCATCGGTTTTCACCTGCCATCAATTCAGTTAAAGTGCTTTGAAAGATCTTTCTACCGGTACTCAATCCTTGCCGGCCTTCCTTTACGTCCATGCTTTGTTCAAATCCGGTTAATTCGGAATAAACCGCGGCAGCATGGGAACAAGCTGCGCGGTAAAGGCCTCAGCCCGGGCCTTCGCCGCGGCCGTGTTGCCCATGGGGCCGATTGGCGTCATGACGCGAACCAGCGCGCCATCTGTTCGGTCCATCCGGATGGCGTCGGCCACCAGATAAAATTTGGCCATGTACTCGTTTGCGACGCTGCGGCCGTGCGCCTGATACCAATAAATGACGAACTGTCGGATCTCCCCGTTGCTGATGATGTATTCACCGACCTGATGGGCGCGACCGTTCGCGTCCTTCAGTTCGACATACTGCGAAGAAACAAACGACCAGCCGGCGCCCGGCAAGCAATGTTTCGGCGAATGAATCGTGGTGCCACTCCTCTGGGTGGGAAAATAACCGATAAAAAGCCCGATCGGAAGCGATTGGCCCGACCGCCTGTAGATTCGCGACATGAAATCTCCGGATCCAAGTACGTTTCGTGTCTCCTGATCGATTGCCACATCGCTCCCTGTCCAGCCCTCGATGTTGCGCGAAACCTGCGACAAGGGCGCGCTGACGGGAATGACATCGCTGTCCCCGCGAGCGTGCAACAGCAACACTGTTCCGGCCAGCAGTGCGGCGACTACCCAGAAACGCGCGCTCTTCATGCGTCACTCCTTTTGGCCGGAATCAAACACATGGCGCGGTGAACGATGAAAAGGCAGGTGAGAGACACCAGAAACATGACCCAGCCGGAAAACTCGTGAAAGAAGCCCTGGGCTTTGTCCGGGTCCCAGTACTGAACGCACAGCCCAGTGCCCAGGATGCGCACGGCGTTGGCCGCAATCGCAATGGGAATGCTGGCCAGCGCAAGCAGGGTCCGGCGCGACACCGATTTTTCCAGGAAATATCCGTAGAAAATCGCGAGCGTGAAAAGGCTCATGAGAGAGCGGATGCCGCTACAAGCCTCCGCTACTTCCAGACTCATTGTGGGCAGTTGAATCACGTTTCCTTCTCGCAGAACCGGAACGCCAAACAGCGGCAATAAGACGGCAGCAAGCTTCGAGGCCAGCAATTGCAGCGGGAAAGTTATCTGGGTGAATAGAATCGCAGGAATTGGGATCGCGAGAAGCAGAACCAGCAAGGGAAAGCGCAGCTCCTTCAATATCTGCTGGCCGCCGAAGCAAAGTACCAAACCTGCCAGCAGAATCACCAGGGAAATCCGCGACAGGAATATCTCTGCGCCATAGACACCTAAACATAGGACCAGCAACCCTGCTACCACGACCCCAACGCCAGCCCAGGAGGGGGAGACCGCCGTCTCGCGAAGTACCTTTCTTTTGGTCCAGATCAGGTAACCGGAGAAGATCGGCACCAGGAACCCATGGGAGAAATCAGGTATCCGCCACCAGTCCGTTACCAGTTTGGCAACAATTCCCGAGTAGATTGCAACCAGTAAGGCGCCAATTAGGACGAAGCCTAAGGCAAAGTTGACACCCCGTAGAGACCAGGACTCGGCGGGAACCGTTGAAATTTGTATATTTTCCGTCATAGTCTGCTACAAGGGAACCAAACAGCCGCAGAACCCGCTTAATTCCCTGCAATCCAAATGCCGAATCGTGGATTGGTGCATGCGTAGGCGGTTGTCCTTCAATTGCTCCAATATCCCAAACAAATGACCATCCGAGTGGAAAAGCTTTTCCACTTTCCTGGGAAATGATTGTCACATGTCTTTCCCTCCGGAAGGAAAGTATTTACCACTTCTTCGGTTCCTGTTCTCCCTGAAACGCTATGATCGCCCCGTATAACCCCACTAAGAGGCATTTCTGCGTTAGGTTCCCAGGTTTGGAACCCTGCTTGCAATGACAGGGGGGGGTGAGATAGGGGAGTTTTAATGGCAGGGAACGCAACCGTACAGAATGGGAAGCGACGCACGAAGCCGCCTCTCTATATCGATGGGCGGACTCAGCGGGCGATTGCCCACATTGCCGAGACCGATTTCCCGATTCTGCTGGCCGGCGAGAACGGCGTTGGGAAGCGGTCCATCGCCGCGCAAATCCACGCGCAGTCGCACCAGTCCCGCGGCGCCTTTACGGAAATTCAAAGCGCGAGCTGCGATGCGGAGGCGATTCTTTCGGCCTTCTCCGCCAAGGGAACGGTTTATCTGGTGGAGATCGGCAATCTGAGTCTGGAGTTGCAGGACTTGATCGCGAACCGCTATTTTTACTCCGACCAGGCTCAACCAGGCCGGTTATTGTGTGGCACCAGTCGCGAACTGTGGGAGCAAGTCGCGTCAAGCCGGATGAGGGAGGATTTCTTTCATCTGGTCTCGGCCATCACGCTTCGCATTTCACCGCTGCGCTGCAGGAAGTCTGAGATTCTTTCGATCGCCGACGAGCTTTTGACGCAGTATTCAATGCAGTTCGATCGGCCCAAGCCGATATTGCAGAAGGACATTGTCGGATTCCTGTCTGAATACAGATGGCCAGGCAATTTGCCGGAACTTCAGACCGCGATCAAGACCTTTGTCGCCATTGGAGATCAGTCCATCTCACTGGCAGCGTTAAAGGCGGCTACGTCGGGGGTGAGGCCGAACGGGCAGCAAAGGTCTCAATCGCTGAAAGAGGCCACCCGGACCGCGTTGATGCAGGTGGAGCGTCAATTGATCTCCAAGGTCCTGGCCACGACCGGCGGCAATCGCAAACGAGCCGCAAACGAGTTGGGGATAAGTTATAAGGCCCTTCTCTACAAACTTAAGCAGATCGGACCGGAATACCATTCCGCGCCGGGCGGAAACGGAGTCGCACAATGAAACTTAGAAAACTCTTAATTCTAGCGATCGTCATGCCGAGCTTCTTCTGTTATGCCAGGAGCAAGGACCCTGCGCAGAAGCCGTCTCAGGTGGCTGGCCCGGCCGCCGCAGCGTCGTCGGCGAGCTACGTCATCGGCGCATCCGATGTGCTTTCCGTGACCGTCTGGAAGCAGCCAGCGCTTTCCGGCACCCTTCTGGTCCGGCCGGATGGCATGGTTTCGATGCCTCTTCTAGGCGATATTCAGGCGGCTGGGTTGACTCCGATGCAACTGGGAGATCGGATCGAGACGAAACTCAAGAAGTTTGTGCAGGACCCGGAAGTCTCTGTCGTACTCACCCAGATCAACAGCAAGGTCATATATCTGCTCGGTGAAGTGGGGAAGAAGGGTCCGGTCGAAATGACGCCAGGCATGACGTTGCTGGAAGCCATTTCCCGCGGCGGCGGGCTTACGGATTTTGCCAATTCCAAGAAGATGTACATCCTGCGCGATACGGCAGGAAATCACGAAAAGATCAAAGTGAACTACAAGAAGGCATTGAAGGGTGACCCGGCATTCAATGTGGTGCTCGAGCCCGGCGATACGATCGTTGTTCCATAAGGCGTCCAAAAAGTGAGAAAAAACTACAAACTCGTTGTGTTTGTTTTCGCCGCTTGCGTCGCTGCCGCAGCTTGTCGTGGAGCTGACGCCCAGGCCGTGCCTGCGGCGACAGTCCAAGGCCTGCCGGTGGGTGGCAGTCTGAATTATCAGCTTCGCTACTCGCATACGGCCGAGTTCGCCGCCGGTCTAGGAG
>JBOGLY010000375.1:0-4046 GCA_050746425.1 Acidobacteriaceae bacterium | reverse complement strand
CTCTACAGATGATATGTAGGGTTGTCAATAATCTTGTTGCAGGCTGTGAAACGGCGATGAGGGCCTTAACCGTCTGTGAGGGGCAACCCCAAGTTATGCCTACAATCGGGAGGATTGTCACTATGAAGCAGACTTATCGGTGCAGTTGGCGGATTGGCGTACGTATGTTCCTTGTACTGGCGGTTGGGGTGCTTATAGGTTTCGCCGCGCGAGCCGAAGCTGCAAGCAGAAAGCAAGAGGCCTCGGCTCCGAAGGAAACTCCCATCAAACACGTCCTTATCATCTTTCAGGAGAATCGTTCTTTTGACTCCTACTTTGGCACGTATCCGGGAGCGGACGGTATTCCGATGCGAATTGGGGTGCCCACGGTCTGTTCTCCCGATCCCAAGACGGGGAAATGCGTCAAACCCTACCCAGACCACAATGACGTGAATTGCGGTGGCCCGCACGGCTCAGCGGAATCTCTAGGGGTTATTGCAAACGGGGCGATGAACGGGTCCATTCGAGAGGTTCAAGCCATGCGGACGTTTGGTTTATATAACGAACTTTCATGGGCTCGCGATTACTGCAAGCATCCGACCGACCCAAGGGAGTCCGATCAAGTTATGGGATATCACGATGGAGGGGACATCCCGAACTACTGGGCCTACGCAAAACACTTTGTGCTCCAGGATCGCATGTTTGAGCAGGTGCATTCCTCGTGCTTTCCATCGCATTTGTTTCTTGTTTCCGCATGGTCGGCGAATTGCGGCCAGGATGACAACCCCATGAGTTGTGTCAGCAGTCTCCTGCCGAGGGATCGGTCGCCGAAAAATCCTACCCCGTTCGCCTGGACGGATATTACCTACCTGCTGCACAAAAACCATGTGACCTGGGTTTACTACCTGGACAACGGCGCCTATCCGCCGCCTTCTGGACCTGGAGCGATCGCGGGCAGGGATAACGGGCAACGCGTTCCCTCTATCTGGAACATGCTGCCTGGCTTTACAGACGTCCATCAGGACAAACAACTGCCCCGCATCGAAGACCTGAGGCGTTTCTATGTGGAGGCCAAGGCCGGAACGCTGCCCTCCGTCGCCTGGTTTTCTCCAAACGCTGAACATAGCGATCACCCTCCCGCCAAGGTGAGTGTGGCGCAATCCTACGTGACCAGGATTGTGAATGCCGCGATGGAGAGTCCCGATTGGAAGAGCACCGTCATCTTCATCACCTGGGACGATTGGGGAGGATTTTACGACCACGTTGTGCCGCCCAACGTCGATTTACTGGGCTGGGGCCTCCGCGTGCCGGCACTCGTCATCAGCCCGTACGCCAAGCCGGGTTATATCGACCATCAGAATCTGAGCTTCACCGCTTACCTGAAATTTATCGAGGACGTTTTTCTTCAGGGCCAGCGCCTCGATCCTAAAACGGACGGACGGCCGGACTCCAGGCCGAGTGTTCCGGAAAACAATCCGGCGCTCGGGGATCTCATGAACGATTTTGATTTTTCCCAGCGCCCCCTGCCGCCCCTGGTCCTGCCCGTTCATCCCAAGACCAGGCTGGTGGAAAATCCTCCTTGCGGCCCCGGTCAGACGTCTTGCTATTGATCGTGGCTCTCCTTCTTCGATGACGGTGCCAGGTCGGATAACCACTGACCTGGCTATCCGAATTCAAGAAGTATGGGGTGAGGAACCAGGCGCCGACATTGAGATTCATCTCATCCACCCGGGCGGACAAAGTGGCGATCCGAGCTCGCCGCATTGCACTGACAGGGCCGAGCGCTACATCACAGGCGACCTGCGTACCGTCTACTTCTCTACTTCTGGCAGAATCAGCTCAAGCAGCGTACGGAACTAACGTATCAATTGTTGGAGACACGTTGCATAAGGTTTCGCGAATCGCCGGACCTCGGTGGTATATAAATCCCTTTGGCTGTGGTTGGGCCCTTGATGCGGACCCGCCTACCACGCGGTTGGCGGATACTTCCCTTGCATCAAGCGGCGGAGCGCCGTGTGCGGTAGAGCGTTGCGAAGCTTGCCGTCGTTGCCGGTGATGGTCTTCGCGCCGACCAACGCATTTACGATGGCCTCTTCCGTGGCTTGAATGGTCGCGTTGAAAATCGGATCCATCGCCCAGTCGGGCAGCCTTTCGACCTGCGCCACATATGAATGCGGCCAGGGCTTTCCGTGTGGGGGCGGAGGCGGTCCGGCACCACCCGGATTCGCGGTCGAGAAGGAAACGAAGAGATCGCCCGAACCGTTGCCCGACGTGCCGCCTACCCGGCCGAGCCCCAGGGTGGCGCGCTTGCAGAGCCGATCCAGTTGGATCGAGTCGAGCGGAGCATTCGTGGCGATGACGATGATGATCGAGCTCAGGTCGGCGAGCGGGGATCCATAAATCGAGATAAACGTGCGCTTCTGGTGCAGGAGTTGGCCCACGGGAACTCCGGCGATGCGCAGTTCAACAGGAGAGCCGGTATTGCATTGGACGAAGACGCCCACCGTGTAGCCTCCCTCCAATGCTGGCAGCACGCGCGAGGCGGTGCCGGAGCCTCCCTTGAAGCCAAGGCAATTCATGGCCGCGCCGCCGCCGACATCGCCTTCGGCCACCGATCCGGAAGCCGCCGAATCGATCGCGCGCCAGGTGTCGGCGGTCGACAGGGTGTACCCATGCAGGCCGTTGTGAAAACCATCCCAGGTTTCGGCTACGACCGGCGTCGACCACCCCATCCGCGATCCGCCATGTTCAAGTTCCCATCCGACCACTGCGTCTCGTACTGTTCCGACGATGTCCGTGCTGGTGATCATGATCGGCCCCTCAAGGACTCCGGACTCCTTCACCCAATGAATGCCGGTCATTTCCCCGGCGCCATTTTGCGAAAAGAATCCGGCGAAGACCGGATCGTGGAAGTTCTTCCCTCTTGGAAGAATCGCAGTTACGCCCGTCCGCACGGGCCCGGTGACCGCGACGGTCGAACCGCTACCGGTTTTCAGCTTGCCATCGTGGGAGATAAGCGTCGTGTAGCCAACCTCAACGCCCGGAACGTCGGTGATCGCATCATAGTGCCCCGGCGCGCCTTCAAACGGAACCCCGAGAGCTCGCGCCCGCTCCACCTTCTGCGCTGCCAACGATAGTGTCCATGCCGCAACGCACAGTAATAGAGTCCCGACCTTCCAAGGCAATTTCATAACGGATCCTTTCGCTACCGATCGGCTCGGATTGTACCAAGAACACCTGACGGGGCCGCGAAGCCGCCAAGCCGATTACGAAAATGATGGCTTCCAAGGGAATCATTTCTGCCGGCGATGCGCAGGCCACTCCGAAGATCTGCAGTCATGCCCCGGTCTGCAATCGCTAAGAGAATTCCCATCCGCGACACTTGTCAATCTCGCAGCGACTTCTGTTTAGGTAATGCCGGAGTTCCTCCAGTCCATACTGCCGGGCCAGTGTGCGCGCGCTTACTCCGGGACGTTTGGACTTGAGTACCACCCAAGCTGTTTCCATGTCCAAATTCTTGTCCACTTCGACATCGTTCGGGTGTTCCTGGAGCAGCACCTTCAGTCTGGCCTCGTTGAGCCTGTACGTATAAAAGATGCACCGATCCAGGTCCAGCGTCGCGCGAGTGATATTGAGACCCTTTCCAGCATTTTCATGATCGTGAATCAACAAATCTCCGTCGATGTCATATACGTAGCAATCTGGGATTGTTGTTGCTGACATTATGTAGTAGTTGTATTGGATCGACCGTGCCTGCAGGCAGCGGCCCGCCGACATTTCGCTGGGGAAAATCACCAGCTCCGCCCCCAGATTCGACATCTGCCGCCAAAGCGGCGACCAATTCACGTCGAAACAAATTGCGATACCAAGCCGGCCGAAATCGGTCGAGAAGACGCGAACGGCTTCTCCGGCGCGGATGGGCGGCTTCCAGTGACATTCGTCCTCGTAGACCGGATACATCTTGTCGTACACACCTACAACGTTGCCTCGCCGGTCAAGAAATACCGCGGAATTGCGGCGAAGATTGCCGTCCTTACGGTCGATCGGGCAAACGATGTAGGTTCGAT
>JBOGLY010000374.1:0-4058 GCA_050746425.1 Acidobacteriaceae bacterium | reverse complement strand
ATCATGCACAGGCCTATTCTCTCTCCGGACTCACGGATTTGCCTGGCAACTTCGAGAGCGACGAGCCCTCCAAGAGAATAACCGCACAGCAGGTATGGCCCGCCGGCCTGGAGCCCTCGAATGGCATCGAGATGATATGCTGCCATCTCCTCAATTCGATCGAGTGGTGGTTCCAAGCCGTCACTTCCGCTAGGTTGCAAACCGTACATTGGATACGTCGAACCCATGCACTTCGAAAGAGCAAAAAATTCCATCACGTTTCCACCCAGCCCAGGAAAAAGAAAGACAGGTGGCAGCTTTGCCCCGTTCCTCAGAAGAAGAAGATTCGAAAATCGCGTAGGGGCCTTTTGCGACAATAGATTGGTGAGGCTGCTGATTGTACGGGACGAGTAGATGGCGAGAGGTGGAATGGTTCGTCCGAACTCGACGCGAATCTCATCGAAGATGCGGATTGCGGAGTTCGGATCTCCTCCCGTCTCGAAAAAATCCTCGTCCATTCGTATCGAAGGTCGTGCCAGAACGCGCAGCCAAATCGATGTCAGCTTCTTGGCGATCTGAGCGCGTTCATCATAGTCGAGGCTTCTCGCTGAGCCCCTTTGTGGGAGCGGATCGCTCGGCGCAGAACACATCAATGTTGGCCTCGCGTTGTTTGTGTGCTCTGTGCTTCGCCGAGGGCCAACACAGCATATCCCGTTGCAGCGTCGTCCATGAAATGCCCCACATTCGACTGCGGATCACGTTGCGCATTGAGCGAATACGCTGTCCAGGAACCGTCGGAACGATTCTGATGCTCGCGCAACCAATCGAGGCCCCTTCGCACGTTGGGATTGCTTTGCGGAACGCCAGCTTGCAAAAGTGCGGATACAATCATGCCCGTTGCGAGTCCATCACTTTCAGTTTCCTGCGGCGTGCCGTCTCGCCTCCGATTCAATACGGCGAACAATCTCGACACATTCCAGTCATGTACGACCACGAGTGAAGATAGACTCCAGCCTCCATCCGCGCGCTGCTTCTGAAAAATTTCGCTGATGATCTGCTCTTGAGTTTTGGGATCGAGGAGCCCCGGAAATTTCGTCGCGGCCCACAAAAGTTCGATACGATCGAAGGTGCACTGATCCTGGTACCGATTGCGAAGGTAGGCACGCAATAACTCCAGTCGTCCTTGAATATCTGGAAACATGCGGTAATTTTCCGGTGCTATACCCACGGCGGCGGCAGCCAACGTGGCTCCATAGTAGACCGCGTTTTCAGATTCCCAAGGCTCTAAACCAAACTGCTGCCAAGGCCAAGATCCTTTCAGATCTCCACTCTTGCGTTGTTCACCCCACATCTCATGAAACGCGAGTCGCGTGTCTTCGCTGAGGTGCCCTGCGCTGGCATCGCGGCTCGACAGAATGAGGGCGTTCAACACGGATTCAGTTCCCCGAGAAGCCTCGCCCTGATGCGGTTGTTTCCACGAATCCTGATAATAAGCTTCTTCCGTCGTCCAGTCCCGCACCCTGGCCGTCACATTATCGACCAGCTTCTGCTCATCGAGAGTTGGCCGAGATCCGCCTAATATCTTGTCGATCTGCGGACGCGCCAACGCGAAGGGCAAAACCGTGTGACATGAAACGCAAAACGTCGACTGACCACGAGCAGCCTCCGGCCAACTCATCCACCATTCCTCCCGTCGATCGAGATAAGCCGCCGCTGCCTTCATATCCCAGGGACGCGCGCTGGGATCAGGCGACGGGCGCAAATTGACGATTTTTAGTTGCGGGTCTCCCCCGGAACACCCAGCACACATGTGGAGCAGAACCAGCGCGAAAATAAATCGTGCTAGTGCAATTATTTTGTGCCTTTGACCGACTGGCATTTTTCTCCTGAGATGAAAGGTTGCGGAGGAAACGGGAGGGATCACGCGAGTCATGACAGATAACTACACTCTCGTGCCGATCTGGCCGCACTCATCCAGCTCATCGATCGCGTCACAGCGCGATTTTTTCAAGGCGAAACAGGCGGCATGGTGGCGCTCGCCCGCTCTCCGCTAGCCGTCGGTATCGGCTCGGGACGCAGCTCCTCGGCCTTCGCATTCGAAGAGGAGCGACGACGCCGGCTCGACCATAGAAACGCGCAAGTCAGGAAAACAGTTCCTTGCAATGCTAAACCAGCAGATACGGCCAAAGCTCGATCACCTGGAGCGGACGAAGAAGGGATCTGGACTCCAGCTTCTGCAATCGGCATCCAACGCCTACGAGCTGGCGTAGATCCTTGCAACTTGGCCGCGAGCCCCTGGCCACAGATGAGCAAGGATACAAACAACACCAGCGGTACTAGTAGCGATTTCAACGGCTGGGCCTCCCCCTGTTTCAACGATTATGGATCCTAGTAGAGCATGCAAGGTGCCAATTTAAGTAACCAAAAGGGTAATCTTGCAACGCGAGGCGGTCTAGTGATCTTGGCAATCTGCAATCATTTTTCACAAAACCGGCAATTTCGTTCATATCCCAAGCGCTGCCGCGGCCGAAACCGAGAAGGACCATCGCATCAGGCAGCTGGAACGGACGCCCGGGGCGGGGTTCGCTGGAGATCGAAATCCCAAGAAACGTCGTGGGGGAGTGGGCTGCGGTGCAGTTCATTCCCCGGCGCGAGAGATGCTGACCGAGGTCTACACGGCCACGCAGTCGGACATGACCAAGGTCTGGGCGGAGCCAGCAGTCGGCTGTGCGTACCTGGTTTGCGTGATCGACTGCTGCACCCGGAGATCGTGGGCTCCTCTCGCACCATCGCCGAACCGAAGATGCACTGATTCCGGTCGAGCAAGCAGTCCTGGCACGGCTGCCCGAGGGCAGCCCTGAAGCGCGCATGACCCTGACGACGGGCATCGGCACGCAGTTCACTTCGTCGCAGTTTCTGGCAACGCTGGGGCGGATCGGTATCACGCACCGGCGGACGGCTTATCATCACCCGGAAAGCAACAGCTACATCGAGTCCAAAATCGCACTCCGCACGAGGCCTTCTTGGCTTTCGCAGGTCTGCTAAAGTCGGAGGCTCTGACTGTCGGGTTTTTCAGGGGAGCACTTCACGTCTTCAATCGTAGGTGCTCCAAGGCCGAAGGATTCTACCTGATCCCGGTCCGCAGCCGTGCTCTGTGTCACTCGCCGAAAAGGCCGAACGGGCCCGCATCACAACGACGAGCGACAACGCGGGTTCCGCTCATCTCGGACTGACAGGGCAACGCCTACGGCCTCTCCGCGTTTATCGCTCGGTTAGTAATCTGCTTGGAATCGGGAGATATACCGGTGTCTACGGGAAGGTACAGACCATAATGTTGCACGGTTTTCACCTTATTCGGCTCTGAGACTTCAGTAAACTGGGCATACGCCTCAACTCTAGCAAGTTTTATGAACGATAACCCGTGTAGTATCAGTCGCTTCCATATCTCCGAATCCTTGATCGTTAAACCTTTATTTCGGCTGTGTAAATGCACTGTTCCGCCCATAGTTGGTCTGGTTGCCGCACAGAGCTGATTATCGCTCGGTTATATTTTCGATTTCGTATAGCTCTGTCGGACCCGCTACGGTTCTCAACCAGGCCGAGCCCGGTGACTCGCGGTCCCGGTAACGACACGATGATTTGGTTGTTCGGCACATACTTTCCGAAGCGCACCCTATCCCTAGTCCTTTGCCAAACCTTACTCGTTCTCGGCCTACTGCCAGCCATGGTTCTAGTACATCGCGGAAGTGACTTGGCACCCGCTCTCGGCGACACCCGCGACATTCTTAGTATGCTCATCGTCGCATCGATCTGCTTGAGTTGCCTCTATTACAGGGACGTGTACGTTTTCCGCTCTATCACAGGGTCGGAACCGATGTTGATCAGATTGCTTCAGGCGCTCGGTGTCGCGTCCATTCTACTTGCCATTCTGTATGCTACATTTCCGACAGCTGAATTTAACGGTACGATTGTCGCCATATGGCTAATCGGAGCCGTTTGGGCGGTTAGCCATTACGTCTTTCTCACACTGAGCAAATCGCGTCGCTGGTCTACGCCCACGATTGTGATCGGTGACGGCC
>JBOGLY010000373.1:0-4064 GCA_050746425.1 Acidobacteriaceae bacterium | reverse complement strand
GCGGGGAGATACTTCCTCCGGCGCCACAGGGGTTGGAGCGTGGCTACAATGGCGATCGAAACGGGCGTGCGGATTACGATCTTCGCTCGGGGCGCTACACGCAACCGCCGCCGCCGCGCGCTCAATCGCGGATTCTGACCGGCTGGGCCTATGCTCCGGCAACATACATTTTGATTGGCATCAGTTGCGCGGTTTATCTGGGAATGGTCCTGACCGGAGTCTCATGGTGGGACCCAACCGCGGAGCAGATTCTGCACTGGGGCGCCAACAGCGGCATCCTGGAGCTGCATGGTCAGTGGTGGCGCCTGGTCTCAGCGACCTTTCTGCATATTGGCATTATTCATATCGGCACGAATATGTGGTGCCTGTGGAACCTGGGTTTGCTGGGCGAACCATTGCTGGGCCCGGTCGGAATATGCGCTGTATATCTTTTGACCGGAGTTACGGGGAACCTGCTTAGTTCCGCAGTGAGCCCTGGGGCGATCGGCGCTGGTGCATCCGGCGCGGTCTTTGGGATTGCGGGAGTGCTGATTCTGTTGCTGAACTCCCCGCACCTGCCATTTCCTCGCGCGGAGTTGCGTCGCTTGCGGCGCAGCGTCATTTATTTCGCGGTCATCAATCTGGTGATTGGCGGATCGACGCTGCTGTATTCAGGGGGTATCAAGATTGATAACATGGCCCACCTGGGAGGATTTCTCTCCGGCATGGCGATGGGGGTGCCGCTCGCGCCCATTCTTGGCACTGGCAGAGCGCCTTATTTCAAGCGGCAGAAAATCGTCTTTTCGGTGACGGCGCTGATTCTGCTGTTATTCGCCGATTGGTTTTTCCATTTCATGCCGTTGTGATTGTGAAGTGGAATTGTCTCCCGGACTGCTCCGGCGCGATCATCCCGTAACTGCGGTGAGGCATTGGGGGAGGGACTGATCGTCGCCGCGCTGATCGCGAAACAGTGGACTTAATTCTTCTCAGCGCCTGCAAACTTTTTCACCATCGCGAGCAGCAGTCTGCGATCGCTTTCGTTCAGATTTGCGGAATAGCGGCGAATCTGGGTAAGAAAGCGCAATTCATCCTCGCTGAACCGCTGCGTGGGCATTTCATAGCTCAACGCGTTTTCAGCGAAGAAATGCGCCATGGGCACGTCGAGCGCGCTGGCAATTTTGTGCAGCGTGTCGAGCGACGGTACGGTGTGCCCATTCTCCACGCGCGACAGATAACAGCGGAGAAGGCCGGTCCGTTTTTCAATGTCCCCTTGCGACATGCCCTTCTGCAAACGGACGCCGCGAATCGTGGTGCCGATATTCAGTGCTTCCATGGTGGCCTCTTATGCAACGCTTGAGCTGAAAAACTTTACGCTGACAGCCGCGCCGTACAGGCGAGGTCGGAAACGGAGATTGTGTTGACTATGTAGTTAACATGACGATTGCGAAAAGGCAAGATAAATATTCGGCCGCGACCATCAGCAGCCAAGTGCGGTTCCATTTCGGGGTGTCGACAAACCGCAGACGGGGTGCGCGTGAGAAAAAGGAGGTGCCCCAATTCGCGCCCCAAAAACGCGCGCAACGGTCGGGATGATGAAGTTACGCTTCTCCATCGATGGATGGCAGGCTTATTTCACTGGCGACGACGCTACGAGGTCGCAGTTCACTCGATTCAGCCAAAACCCTATAGTCTAAAAACTGCAAACCAACGCGAAAACCAGGTCCATGCCGTCGGTTTTGCCAACTTTGGCAACTACTCAGGTTCGGTCGAATCTAAATAGCTTGATCACGATGAGAATGCTTCGACGACATAGTGTATTGGGCGCGCTGCTGGTCGGCGCAATGCTTGTCGCAGCGGCCCGCGCACAGGTCCCCACCACGTTTAAGCCGCTGCCGCTTAGTACGCCAGCCAATGCTCTATTCGGGAGCATCACTTCGGGCCCGCCAAGTTCGGCGGTCGTGTCGTTGTCGCTCGACGATGCGATCCGTCGCGGGCTGAAGTCGAACCTACAAACCACTCTCGCTAGACAGAACCAGCGAATTGTTTCCGGAGAACGGCTGGAAGCGATTGGCGCACTGACGCCGACCATCACCTGGGAGGCTGAGCGCCAGCGGCTTCAAATCAACCTGGCGGCAGAAGGATTCAGCGCAAAACTGGTGAAGAGCTTTCCTGCCGGATTTATTCCTCCTTCTGAGCTGTCCAGCATTCCGGCTGTGGTGACGGTAAACACGGTGATTGCGCAGGCCAATGTGGACCAGACGCTTTTCGATCTGCGAACGTTTGAGCTATACCGGGCGGCCAAGCAGGAGATCAGCGCCGTAAATTATAGCTATCAGTCTTCGCGAGGGCTGGTGATCCAGGCCGTGGCCGACTCCTACTTGCAGGTTTTGGCCGCAGCGGCAAACCTTGAGAACGCTCAGGGGCTGCTGGCTACTAACAAAGAAATTCTGCGACAGGCAACGCTGAAATATCAGGCGGGAGTTGGAATCAAGCTGGATGAATTGCGTGCGCGAGTGCAATATCAGCATCAGCAGCAGGTGGTCGTCGCGAGCGCGAATGCGTATGAGAAAGCAAAGATCCAACTGAATCGGGAAATTGGCCTGCCCGCCGATCAGAAGATCAATTTGACGGACGCAACTCCTTACGCAACGATAGCGACGGTCCCGCTCGACGAGGCGCTGCGGATGGCATACGCAAATCGGCAGGAATATCAGTACCTGCAGGCCAAGCTGCGATCCGCGCAATATCAAGCTCGCGCCGCCCGATATGAGCGGCTGCCGACACTGACATTCAAAGGGAATTATGGGGTGACTGGGACCGTGGGAGGGGTGTATCACGGAACGTTTCTGGCGCAGGGCACCTTGAATATTCCGCTGTTTCGGGAGGCGGAATTTCGCGGCGATCGAGATGTGGCGGATGCGGCAACACAGGCTGCTATGGCGCAGCTCGCCGACTTCCAGCAGCAGATGGAAGCGGACATTCGAGACAATATGCTCGATGTCTCGTCCGCGCAGCAACTGGTTGCGGTGGCGCGCAGCAATGTAGATTTGAGTCGAGCTTCCCTGAATGACGCGACTGATCGCTTCCGCAATGGCGTCGATGACGATCTTCCCGTGGTGCAGGCACAGTCTTCTCTGGCTGCCTCGGAAGCGCAACTGGTGAACAGCCTCTACGAATACAACGTGGCAAAAATCGCATTGGCGCGAAGTTTGGGAATTGTCGATAAGTCATATCGCCAGTACCTGGGTACGGCGGCCGGCGCGGCGCAGCTTTTCAATGCGCAGCCAGGCGATGCAATTTCAGTATTGAATTAGGGCGTGTTAAGACTTGGGTAGACTCCGGACTTCAGTCCGGAGATGAGAGACTCTCGGGCGTACGCCTTCAGGCGCTGAGGTTGAGTTACGGTTTATCCCCCGGAATAGGATTGGAACAGTAAAGTTTCGGGGCCGGCTTTGCATTGAACACTGGAGTTCGTTCGACAGGCGATGCAGGACGTTCCTTCGCCACGGGCCACTTATTTGAGGAAGGGTATCGGAGGTCGATATCAGCGCCTGAAGGCGCGCTCGTAACCGGACTCCTTCCCCGGACTGAAGTCCGGGGTCTACCCGAGTCCCAGCAATGGGCACTTTGACATTATGCTCGGACCTTGGCGTGCAATCTGAGATTGCGTAAATGACCGGCGTGAAGCCCCTGTAATGAAAGGAAACGCTTGATGACCGAATCCCGTTCCGATGCGCTGGTGCTTTTCGGCGTGACTGGCGATCTTGCGCACAAAATGATTTTTCCAGCGCTCTATGCGATGGCGAAGCATGGGAACCTGAATGCTCCAGTGATTGGCGTTGCATTCCCAAAGTGGACCCTGGATCGGCTGCACAAGCGGGTGACAGACAGCATCCGCCGATCGTCCGGAGGAATCGACAACGAGCGGGCATTGAAACATCTTCTCTCACGTTTCAGTTATGTCAGCGGAGATTACAACGACGCGAGCACGTTCGCGGCAATCAAGTCGGCATTGGGTAGCGCACGGCGTCCGGCGTTCTACCTTGCAATTCCACCGGCGCTTTTCGGCACCGTAATTCAAAGAC
>JBOGLY010000372.1:0-4075 GCA_050746425.1 Acidobacteriaceae bacterium | reverse complement strand
GCGGTCTGGATTGACGTTGCGAAGCAGCACCGGCACGCCATCCATATTGTTGATGACAACATCGATTTTGCCATTGTTGAAGAGGTCGCCAAAGGCCGCGCCGCGACCCACGCTGACCACGGCCAGACCGGTTCCCTCGACGGCAGGCACAAGCGCAAATTTTCCGTTCTTCAAGTTGTGAAACAGCAGCGGACGTTCGGCGTAGCTGGTGCCCCAGTCCGGGTGCTGATCCACGCTGGGATAGACGTGGCCGTTCACGATCAGCAAATCTTTCCATCCGTCGTTGTCGTAATCGAGAAATCCATCGCCGAACCCTACAAACGGAATCGTGGGTGCTGCAATGCCAGTCTCATAACTGACATCGGTGAAGTTGCCGGTCCCATCGTTGCGGAAGACCACATCGTAATCGTCTCCAAAATCGGTGTTCACAATGTCGAGGTGCCCGTTGTTTTCGTAATCTCCGGCGGCGATGCCCATATTGGCAACCTCGCGCCCATCGCCATTCAGCGCGTATCCGCTGTCGAGACTTTCGTCCTTGAACGTTCCATTGCCCTGGTTGATATAGAGGTAATTTGGAGTCGTGTCGTTGGCCACCAGCAGGTCCGGTTTGCCATCGTTGTTCACGTCGGCAAACAACGTGCCCAGGCCGTAATATCCAGGCGGATCGCTGACGCCAAGCTGCTTGCTGACATCGGTGAAGGTGCCATCTCCGTTGTTGTGAAACAGGTGGTCGTGTTCCCCAGGCAGCCCAGCGGGACCGCACAAAACAGGCGTACCGCGGAATTGACACGTCTTGTAATCGACATTTTTCGAGCCTGAAATGGGGGGATTCTTGTAGTCGTAGTGAATGTATCCATCCACGAAAAGATCCAGCCTGCCGTCGCCGTCATAGTCGCCAAACGTCGCCCCCGTAGACCATGTGCCAACCGCGACGCCTGCTTTCTCCGCGACATCGGTAAATGTTCCGTCGTGGTTGTTGCGGTAGAGACGGTTCTTTCCGTAGTTCGTCACATAGAGGTCGGGCCAGCCATCGTTGTCAAAGTCGCCCACCGCGCAGCCGAAGCCCCAGCGCCCGTTGCCCACGCCGGCCTTTGCGGTAACGTTGGTGAATGTTCCGTCGTGATTGTTGTGAAACAGGGCCGCCTGGGGCGCAGGCGCCTTGCCGTCGAGCGCCGGATAAGTGGAACCGTTCACCAGGTAGATATCGAGCCAACCATCGTGGTCGTAATCGAGGAGGCAGACGCCCGGCCCTTTGACTTCCAGAATAAATTTTTTTTCGGGAGTGCCGGCGGTGTGATGCCAACTGGTGAGGCCGGCCTGCCGAGCAGTATCCATAAAGACCACCGGGCCTGTCTTGACGAAGCCGCCGGCGGTGATGGGCCGGTGCCGCGAATCGTAAACTGGCTGGGCTGGTGCGCCGCTGGCCATCCCGGTTTGCGGCGGGGGCGCGGCATGGATCGGTAGGGAAGACGCAGCCAGAAACAATGCCGGTATCAGGAGGCTTAAAAACAGCGCACGACGAAACAAGAATGCTCCTACTTTTGAAAAAATTGTACCGCATCGCAATGCCGGGAAATCGCTTCAGACATCGCCAGGAATGCTTGGCACGCGGACAGGGCGGACAGAGGAATTCGCGTTTGGCCCATGGATTTCGCCTAGACTTGCTGCGACGACTGCGCGCAAAGGGGAGGGGCCTTCTTGATGAGAAGCCGCTCCGACAATGGAACGGTGGTGAGGACGCGAACGATCGTCTCCGCTGCGTCCCCGTCGCCATACGGATTCATCATACCGGCTAGTCCGGCACGGAACTCCGGATCGCGGGCCTGCTCGATGGCGTGCAGGATTTGCTGCTCGTCCGCGGCGGCATCGATCACATTGCGTGCGCGCTCCCTTCCCTGCTGCCGGATGCCGACGTTGACGGTGGGCAATGCGAAGGATGCAGACTCCATGATGCCGCTGCTGGAATTTCCGAGCAACAGATCGACCTGGGCCAGCAGACTCCAATAGGTAAGCGGGTCGAGATTGACAAATATCTGTCCGGTGGCGCGGGTAGATAGAAAAGCGCGGGTGCGCTGCTGTAAGTCGCGGCTGCCCGCATCGGCATTTGGAAAGCAAAAAAGAAGCTGAGCGTCCGCTTGGGCGAGCGCGGCGAACAGGGCATCGGCTTCCCGCACCGTATCGCGCGCAATGGTTACCGGATGATAGGCAATGAGGATCGTCGGCGGGCTGAGATCGATTCGCAAGCGGGTTTCTACTTCGTTGCGGCCCAAGAGCGTCGCTCTCCGCAGATGGTCGAGCGAGGGAGCGCCGGCTCGATGCACGCGCCAGGGTTCCTCTCCCATTGCGATGACCCGCTGGCGCGCGGTTTCTGTGGAGGTGAAGTGAACATGCGCCATTTTGGTCAACGCATTCCTTACAGCATCGTCGATGGCGCCCTGGCTGATTTCGCCCCCCTCGATGTGCGCGATTGGGATGCGGAGGGCGAGCGCGACCGAGACTGGCGCCAGCATCTCGTAGCGGTCCGCGATCAGGAGCAGCAGATCGGGGCGCATGGCTCCCAACTGGTCCGCCAGGCCTAATGTGGCCAGGCCGATGGTCTTTGCCATTCCAATGTCGGTGTCGGAACTGAGCAAACATTCAATTCTTGCGTCAATTTTAAGGCCGTCTTTTTCTATCTCCCGCACGGTGCTACCGAACTCCGGCGACAAGTGAGAGCCCAAAACGATCAAACGCAAATCGACATCCGGATGGACCGCAAGGTCTCGCAAGGGCCAGTACAGATGGCTGTAATCCGCGCGCGATGTGGTGACGACGGCGATTTTTCGTTTCTCAGGCATATTGGCGGGCCACCGGTGCGGAACAATTGATAGCGAGGGATTGAGGCTCCGCAAATCGTTTCTATTTTCTGCCAGTAGACTATAGGATCGACCCATTGATCGCATCGCACAAAGGTAGGCGCATTTCCATGCTCTCACGCATTCGGACAGCTCAATGGCTTGTCATTTGTTTTCTGATTGCCTCGGTCGCCTGGGGCGAAGGCAATTCCCGCGCGTCGAAAACCGCGGCAATTCAATTGAACAATCTTGGCGTGGCTTACATGAACCAGCAGAACTTCGCGAAGGCGGAGCAACTGTTCACGGCGGCGAGCGAGAAGGACCCGTCACTGCCGGTCGCGCAATTGAACCGGGGAATCGCGCTGCTGAACGAGCAACAGATTTCGCAGGCCGGCGTGGAGCTTCGGCGGATAATTGAACGCGATCCGCGGAACATCGTGGCATGGTACAACCTGGGACTGGCGGCGCGCAAAAGCGGCAACAGTCAGGAAATGATCGAAGATTTCAAGCACGTGACGCAGCTCGATCCGAACGACGCCGACGCCCACTACTTGCTGGGCAGCGGCTATGATCAACGCAAGGACTACGAGGATGCGATCGCGGAATTTCAGCAGGCGCTGCGATTGAACCCGCTGCACGCTTCAGCGGAGTTCGGCCTGGCGCGCGCCCACCAACAGATGGGGATGCTGGACGCGGCAAAGCAGGATTTCGCGCGGTTCCAGCACATCACCAGCGAGAAGCTTGGCTCCCCAATGACGATCACGTATGGCGAAATGGGCCGTTATTCACTGGCACAGACGATCCATGTAGCAGAGCCGGAAGTGGGACCGATGATCCCGGTCCGGTTCGTACGCGAGCCGATTGGCGCTAAATGGCGTGCACCGGCGGCTGCTTCCAATACGAGCGGGGATGAAGCGGGCGGCGGCGGATGCATGATGGATATTTTTGGCGATGGGAGGACCGATCTGATCACGCTCGACGACAGTGCGCACGCTGTCCATGCGTATCGCAATCTTGGCGGCGATCGTTTTGAAGAGGTGCCTCCGAGCCAAACAGGACTGGACCTGAGCGGAGATGCGATCGCATGCACAGTGGGCGATTTCGACAACGACGGGCTTCCCGACATTGCCATTTCGCTGGCGCATCGGGTGGTCCTTTTTAGGAATCTCGGGCACGGAAAATTCTCCGACGTAACGAAGACCGTCGGCATTACGACGAAAAATCAGCCGGCGGGCCTGACG
>JBOGLY010000371.1:0-4075 GCA_050746425.1 Acidobacteriaceae bacterium | reverse complement strand
AAAAATCTCAATGCCGCTGCCGGAACTGCCGGAAACAAGTTGGTCTTTCGCGTCTGTTTCCGCGCCGATGATCTCCGCCAGGTGATAAATGCTGACGCGGCTGTCTGGGTTGCGATGCTCTTCGGTAACGACGGGGTAGCGATGTTTCCAGTCCGCGCAGCGGGCGTCCCATAGGGAGCGATCGCGGGGTCGAATGGCGTCCCGCTGGCGCAACATCTCCGTCAAAAAGGCGCGAGCATCGGCGCGAATCGGCTGCTGAATGTGCGGATGCAGCTTTACCAACTCCGCCGGGTCGATATCGACAACAACTTTGTGGGCTTCGCGGGCAAGCTTGTCAGGCGCATAGCCGGTAATCGCAAAATCCAGGCGGACGCCAATCGCCAGCAGGAAGTCCGCATTTTGCAAAGCGAAATTCGCGCCGCGGGCCGCGACAGAGCCAGGCCGCCCCACATAGAGCGGCTCATCGCTGGGGACCAGGTCGGCGGCACACCATGTCGCCGCGATAGGAATATTCAGCAGTAGGCGCAGCTCGTGGAATTCCCTTTCCGCGCGCGCCAGCCGGATGCCATTGCCGGCAAACAGCAGTGGACGCTCCGACCGATTAAGGGCAGCGATCGTCTGCCGCACCTGGCCTTCTATTTCCGCCGTAGTGCCGGTCCCGCGCGAACGATCCTCCGCCGGGTCGAAACCCTGCAGCGCCGACCAGTCTTCCAGCGGAAATGCCTGGACATCGAGCGGAACATCGATCCACACCGGGCCGGGCCGGCCAGTGCGCGCCAGATACACCGCCTTTTCCAGGTGATAGCGAATGCTGTACGGATCGAGCACGGTGACCGCGTACTTGGTGATCGGTCGGACGATAGAAACAATATCGACCTCCTGCACGCCAAGCTGGCGCATGCCCAGGGGCTTTCCTCCCGCATCGAACATGCGATCCGGTCGCTTCACCTGTCCGGAGATAAACAGCACCGGGGTGGAGTCAAGCCATGCGCCGGCGACGCCGGTCACCGCATTGGTGCCGCCCGGCCCGGTGGTCACCATGGCAACGCCCAGGGCGTTGGTCGCCTTGGCGTAGGCTTCGGCACAAATCGCGCTCGCCTGCTCATGCGAATTGCAAATCGGTTCAATCGCCTTGCAGCGGGAGAGTGAATCGTTCAGGTGCATCGCGCCCCCGCCCGTGACCAGGAAAACCTGTTTGACGCCCTGGTCCGCGACGAACTGTACAAGTAGATCAGAAAGCTTTGGCATTGGTCTGGCTTTCGATTCTCCTATGGTTGCTACTTTCAAATCAGTGGCTCGTGCTCAGACGCCGGAATGACCCGATGCGAAAGATGCTGATTGGCTGCAGTGCGGTCTGTTTCGACAGTTTCATCTCGCCGGTGACCTCTTCGTGGAGCGTGGAATATTCGATCTGCCGGGTCGCGAGCGATACCCAGATTTCGCCCCAGTAGTCACTGCGACCGATCAGGGTCATGCCGCCGTTTGCAATGTGCAACGGATTGAAGAACGCCCGGTAGTCGATGAGCGCACAATCCTGCCCGTTTCTTCGTGAGCGCCCTACCCATTCGAGCACGACATTGCGATTACGGAATGTTCCCAGATCGGGCATTTTCACGTCCTTATCGGAAATTATGTGTAGGGGTTGGTTTAGCTTTAACCGGTCCAGGTACTTCTGGCCAAACATCTTGAACATGTCTGTATCCCAGACCAGGTTTCGCTCCACAGTCGCAGACGGGGGGAACGATCTAAAGAAATCCGGCGAGAAGGTGTCGGCATTTTCCCGATAATGGAAGCCATCCATGAAGCCGCGCTTCTGCGGAGCCGAAAACGGAGCCGTATCGCCGTTAGCTTCGGCGACCGTTACGTCATTCCACTCGACCTGATTGTGCGGCAACCCGAGTATGTAGTCTCCTGTGACGCGTTGCCGATGCGTGATCTGGCCGGTTTTATTTGCCGTATAGTAAACCACCGTAAACCTGTACGTGCGACGCGCCGTGTTGCGTATGGTAGTGTCGCGGGGCAGGGTCCATTTGGATGCTGAGCGGGGTTGATTGGCTTTGGCGAGGAGGAGGGACGGCATCGTCAGCCCGACCGTCGCCCACACGACAGAAAGCAGGGTCATTCTGTTCAGCACGAGCTTATATCCCCTTGGTTGCAGTGTGGTACGGAAGACAATTTTGCATCAGAGCCGGTAGGACTGCGCAATTTGAGCATTCCGTTTCTGGATGTTTCGCTGATGCGGCAATTTCCCGGCGCGTCCGCTCCCACCATCGGTTCGCTAACTCGGGCAATCTGAAATGTCACGCGCGGCGAGAATGGCGTCGATCAGTTCACGCACGGCCCCGTTCCCACCCTTATTTTTTGAAATGAACGTGGCGCTGGCAAGCACGGCCGCATGGGCGTCTGCCGGAGCGGCGGACAAGCCCGCAATCTGCTGGGCCGCAATATCGTTGACATCGTCTCCCATAAAGCAAATCGCGGAAAGCGGAAGCTGCTGCCGTTCCGCGAACGAGCGCAGGGCGCCGGCTTTGTCGCGACAGCCCTTGGTGATGTCCGTCAGTTGAAACTTCTCCGCAAATCGATCGACCAGTGGGCTGTCTTCGCCGGAAATCAAAGTCACGATCAGTCCGGCCTTGCGCGCATTGGAGACACCCATAATGTCCGCGAAGCAGAAACGCTTCCATTCCTCTCCGTTCGGACCCCACCAGACGCCGCCGTCGGTTAGGACGCCATCCACGTCGAGGGCAATGGCCCGGATGTTCTTCAGCGAACTCCCGACTCGACTTGGCGCAATTTTTTCCTGACTTTCGCTTGTCAAACTCCAGCCCCGACGCGGCGCAATTTCTTAATGATCGGCAGCTCGCGCTCGTACACGCGCTTCACGCCATCGCCCATCGACTGCTCCACCAGGCGAATGTCGCGAATCAGTCGCGTGATTCCATTCGGCTCCAGAGACGCCGCCTGGTCGCTGCCCCACATTGATCGGTCGAGCGTCACATGCCGTTCGACCGCGCATGCGCCCAGCACGGCGGCGGCAACGCTCGATGCGATTCCGGTCTCATGGCCGGAGTAGCCGATCGGCAGTCCATAGCGATCTTTCATGGTCGGGATCGCGCGCAGGTTCAGTTCCTCGTAATACGCAGGATAGGTGCTGCAGCTATGCATCACAACCAGGTCCTGCTTGCCGAGCACTTCAATCGCATGATCGATTTCCTGATATGTGCTCATCCCGGTCGACAGCACAATCGGCTTGCCTTTGGAGCGG
The DNA here is from genome assembly GCA_050746425.1 of Acidobacteriaceae bacterium. Classification (GTDB taxonomy): domain Bacteria; phylum Acidobacteriota; class Terriglobia; order Terriglobales; family Acidobacteriaceae; genus JAKAAZ01. The sequence continues at coordinate 810 of JBOGLY010000371.1, read as the reverse complement.
GTGTGGCGCAGCAAATGATCGTCGGTCAGGGATGCGGAGGCAATCTTGAAACAAGGCACATCGAATTCAGCGATTAAATCGACAGAGCCTTCATCCCAGCAGGAAACGAACCAGGGAATTTTCACCGCCTTGCAGTACGCGTCGATCTCCGCGAAATCGTCGGTGTCGAATTCCAGCGCTTCCTTCAAGTCCGCATTGGTCGTGCCAAACGGACTTTCCCGCGGACGCCCCAGTTCCTCCGCCGAATACACCACTTCAATGGTCCGCTTCTGAAATTTTACCGCGTCGCATCCCGCGGCCACCGCGACACTGATAAGCCGTTTGGCGATGTCCAGGTTGCCGTTGTGATTGATGCCTATCTCCGCGATGACGTAGCATGGATGCCCATCGCCGACCAATTTCTTTCCTATCTTTATCGCGCCGAATTCTCCGATCATATTGCAACCCTCTTCTCGAGAAGCATGGCGCGTCATCGCAGATCTTGACGCGTTTTCCTGTTCATGGATGCAACTTCCGCAGGTTCCCGATGCAGCGGAGTATACACTTTTATCAATGATGAGCCGTTTGCATCCCGCGCCGCCGGTTTCCGATTGCGATCTGCACTACATTTTAGAAAACAATGCGGCGTTGTGGGAAGAAATGCGCGGCCGTCGCATCTTTCTCACGGGGGGGACAGGTTTTTTTGGCTGCTGGCTGCTGGAGAGTTTTCTCGCCGCCAACCGCGCTTTTCATCTACATGCCCAGGCCGTTGTCCTGACGCGTTCCTCGCAGAGGTTTCGCGAGCGGGCGCCGCATCTGGCCAACGATGCC
>JBOGLY010000370.1:0-4083 GCA_050746425.1 Acidobacteriaceae bacterium | reverse complement strand
GATCAGTGGGGCCAGCCCATTATGACCGAGTATGGGTATCAGCAGTCGTTTCGCTATCGCCCGTGTTTCTCAAATCAGGAGTACATCGACTATCTGAAGAAGGTGGTCCACTATGCCGTGGTCGAAGTGAAGACAGACTTCATTCATTTCGACAATTTCGATTTGAATTCCGAGCCCGAATCGTGCCATTGCAACGGCTGCAAAACCGGCTTTCGAAAATATCTGCGAACGAAATATTCGCCGCAACAACGCAAAGAGCGATTCGGATTCGAGAATGTCGATTATGTAAATCCTCCGTTGTGGAACATATCGAACCCGCCAGAAAAATTGAATATCATCTTCGATCCGGTCTTCCAGGAATGGATCGAATACCGGTGCCACTCGATGGCGGATGCATTAGGCCAGATGGTCGATCTAATTCATCCGTTAAATCCTGAAGTTGCGGTGGAAATCAATTTCGGCGGCATGGTCGGCGAGAACAATCCCTGGACACGCGGCAACGACCACTCGAAGTTGTTGCCGCTGACAGAGGTTTTCTGGGATGAACAGGACTCGCCGCCCGGATACTTCACCGACGGACGGCTGGTCACGACCATTCGCACCTACAAAATGGCGCGCGCCTATCGCAACGTCGCGTTTACCGATGCAGAGGCCACTGAATTCGGTGCCGGAGAAAGCCTGGCGTTCAATCAAACAATTGGCTTCGCCGGCGGGAATCCCTTTCCTCCTGAAATAGTGAAGTACATTTCTTTCTACAAGAAAAACCGTGACCTCTACGTCGGAACAAAAGATGTCGCGCCGGTCGCCGTCTTCCGTTCCCACCCCTCGATCACCTACCACAACTCCCGCGCGGGACTCAGCGCCATCCTCGTCGAACAGACGCTGATTCAGGCCAGAGTTCCCTTCCAAATTCTTTTTGACGAGCATCTGGCCGATCTTTCTCCGGACCTGTGCAAGGTCTTAATTCTTCCGGACTCGGAATGCCTCTCCGATCATCAGATCGCAATGATTCGCCGTTTTGTTGAGAGCGGCGGTGGGCTGGTCGCCACCGAAGAGTCCGGCCTTTACGACCAATGGCGTCGCCTGAGAGTCGAGCCGGGATTGATCGGACTCATTGACAACCAACCCCCGGCTGCCCCGTATCAGGAAGAAGTGAAAGCAACGTCGATCGTTGCCGGCCCGTCCTCACAAAAGGAGGTTGGCCGGGGCCGAGTAGTCTATCTTCCAGGAATCGAATTCGATGGGCCTCTGCCTTCCGCTCAACCATATTTCACTATTGGACCGGAGTTCTGGAAGCGTCCGAAGAACTGGAAACAGTTGACCGACGCGATTTCCTGGGCATCCCAGGGCGACCTTCCACTGCAGGTCGCGGGTCCGGATTTTCTAGCAGCGAACCTGGTCGAACAGCCCGACAAACAGCAGCGGCTCGTGCATCTGGTGAACTACAACAGCAAGGAAACGCCGTCTATCGAGAACATTGAAGTACGGTGCGCGATACCACAGGGCAAACCAGCCCGCTCGGTTCAACTTTACTCAGTGGACTCCAACACGTTCGACAATTTGAATTTCCAAATGCAAGCGCAAGACGCGGTATTCACCGTGCCGAAGCTGAACGCGTATTGCATGGTTGCGATCGCCTGGTAATCACCGCTCTCCCGCGGATAGATCGGAACAAACGAGAGTACCCATGAAGCGAAGAAACTTTATGATCGGAAGCGGCGCTGCCGTGCTAAGCCCGGCTTTGTTTCCGCTGCGCGGACTGGCCGTGTCGCAACCGGTGCCGCAAACTGTCCAACCCTATAGCAACGAGATGCCAGACATGCTCGTCTCCTACCTCAACAGGCAACTGAACGATCTTGCAGATGTCCGCAACCGGAAACGCGCTCTCCTCAAGACTTCCGAAGATGTACAGGAACGAAATGCATACGTCCGGGAAAAAGTTGTCCAGATGCTGCGCGGTTTTCCAGAAAGAAGCCCTCTGGATGCGGTCACCGTCAAAACCTCTCAAAAGAATGGCTATCGGATCGAGAACGTCATGTTCCAAAGCCGCCCGGATTTCTGGGTGACCGGTAACCTTTATGTTCCCACCTCCGGCACCCCGCCATTTCCGGCAGTCATTTCGCCGTGCGGACATTATCCGCTGGCGCGTATGTTACCGCAGTACCAAAGCGCCTACATCAGCCTGGCGAAGAGCGGATTTGTCGTGCTGGGTTACGATCCCATCGGCCAGGGCGAGCGACGCCAGTACTGGGACCCGCAAACGAACGTCACGAGCATCGGTCCGAGCCCCACCTACGAGCATTCCATGCCTGGCCAGCTCTTGTTGCTCATGGCGGAAAACCTAACGGAATACATGGTGTGGGACGGCATGAGGGGAATCGATTACCTGCTTACAAGGCCGGAAGTTGACCCCAAGCGGATTGGCTGCGCTGGCCATTCCGGAGGCGGGACAATGACCAAGTTTCTCAGCGCGGTCGATGGAAGAATTCGATGCGTCGCCGTCATCGAAGGCGGAACGGCTGACGATCTGCCACAAAATATCCTGCCCTGGCAGCCGCTTGGCCCAGGAGATGTGGAGCAAAATCTTTTCCCGGCGGCGCTGTATGGCATCGACAATGTCGATCTCCTCACTGCCATTGCTCCCAGACCGCTCCTGACTGCCATCGAACATTACGGGCCGGCTTTCGATCAGGCGGCGCACGCGATTGAAGCCCGCTATCGTCAACTCGGAGTACCGCAAAACTTCGCCACTGTCGCTTCAGACGATCCGCATGCGTGGACTCCGAAGCTGCGTCTGGCCACAACCGATTGGTTCTGCCGCCACTTTTACAAGCGTGAAGGTCCCTCGACCGAATCGGATTTTGAAACGGTAGCGCCCGAGGATTTGTACTGTACGCCGGACGGCTCGCTTCGCTACTCGCACAAAGGCCAAAGTATTTTTTCCATCATCGCGAAAAAGCAAGCCAGCTTGCCGCCCGCTGTCCCGATGCCGAAAACCTCAACCGAACGCGCGGCATACCAGAAAAAAATTCAAGCTGATATTGGCAAGCTATTGCATTATCAAAAACCCGACCAGCCTCTCGATGTGCGCCATGTCGTCACCACTCCTCGCGAGGGCTATCGGATCGATAAGGTCCAGTTCCTCTCCGAACCGGGCATCTACATTCCCGCATGGGTCTTCATTCCGAACGGCAAGACGGGTGTGTTGCCAACCATTCTTTACATAAACGATGACGGCATGGAAGTGGACGGCATGGAGGACCTGGGAGAGGAAGCTTCGGGGCTGACCCATGGCGTGCTGGATACGATGGCCCGCAAGGGAAATCTGATCGTCGCGGTGGACGTGCGTGGAATTGGCGAAACAAGACCGCTGCATCCGGCATCGACGTCATGCAATGAATTCGGACAATTGTTCGACCTCGAGACCGACTTGTCATACATGTCCTGGTCCATGGATCGATCGCTCTTGGGAATGCGTGTGCGCGATGTTGTCCAGAGCGTCAACTTTGCCATCAACACTCCGCAGGCGGATGGGAAGAATCTGCATGTAATTGGAAAAGGGATGGCCGGACTGTGGTGTCTCTATGCCGCTGCCCTCGATTCGCGTATTCGCAGCCTGATCTCCGTCGAAAGCCTGCTTTCCTACCGCTCGCTCGCGAGCGTCGATCGCTACCTCTACGGAGCCGACGTTTTCGTTCCCGATGTCCTGCTGCATTTCGATCTTCCGCAGATCGCCGCAGCCGTTGCCAGTCGTCCGTTGACGCTGATTGAACCCAGGGACGCGATGAAGAACGCTGTTGCGGAAAGCGAGGCGGAACAAGCTTACGCCTTCACTCGCGCCGCTTACGAAGCTGCAGAATCGGGCAACTTGTTCCGGATCGAAAGTCAAAGCGCAGGTCTCGACACACCGGAACACTATCTCAGCTTGATCCAGGCAACGGCTGCGACCTGATGGCAGGCATGTCGCTTCGATGGACAACGGAGATTGAAATGAGCTGCGCCGAAACATGCCCCGCCCATTGCGGCTTCAACAAATCCTCATGAGTGACACGCTTGCCAACCCGCTGGAGCGTTGTTGAGAGC
>JBOGLY010000369.1:0-4092 GCA_050746425.1 Acidobacteriaceae bacterium | reverse complement strand
TCACATGACCTTGACCGAGGCACTGGCACACTCGAACAATCTTTATTTCGAAACGCTGGGTCGGCGGCTGGGCTTCGATCGCGTCAAATATTACGCCAACATGTTCGGTCTGGGAGAATTGGCGGGTTATAACATTCCCGGCGAGCATTTAGGCATTTATCCTTCGCATGTTCTTCCGGCGAGCGAAGGCGGCGTCGGGCGTATGTGTTCATTTGGCGAGAGCGTCTCGGTCACTCCGCTGCAACTGGGCGCCTTGATTTCCGCCATCGCCAACGGCGGTACACTCTATTATTTGCAGCATCCGGAGACGGCGGCGGACGTAGCGAATTACCGTCCGCGCATCAAGCGCGAGCTGAATATTGCCCCCTTGCTTCCGGCCATGAGCATCGGCATGTCGGACGTTGTGAAGTTCGGGACTGGACACACGGTGCTGGCCAACTTTAAGGATTTTCCAGTGCTGGGAAAGACCGGAACCTGCTCCGATAACGGCACGCGATTCGGCTGGTTCGGCTCATACGCCGACACTCCTTATGGCCGGTTGGTGGCAGTATTTTTCCTCGAGGGCGGCAGGCCGACGTATGGCCCCAAGGCGGCGGAGCTGGCTGGAATTTTCTATCACAATCTGGAAGAACAGAATTATTACGCCACCATGGCTCCGCAGCAGCCCAAGAGCGAAGTGTCCTCCCTGGCCGCACAGTAAATTTCACCGCGTAGAGCAGTCGCACGATAGGTCGAACCGGCGGGATATGGTCTTCGCGCAGCTTTTCCATTAAGAAAAATTGCATCTTGCGATTTAGGGGCCAGTGTAGTAACCGTGGAACTACACTAGAATTTCATCCATGCCGGAGTTGCCCGAAGTCGAGACCATCGCGCGTGGCGTAGACAAACGCGTGCGGGGACGAACCATTGTTTCCGTTTGGCTGGGCTCGAAGCCGGAGCCATTCCGGTCGACTCCCGCCGAATTGGTCCGCGCCCTGACCGGCAGCACCATCGAGCGAGTACATCGCGTCGGCAAACACATTGTTGTCAATCTGGCGCGAGAAAATCCTAGCGGTCGCCGCGACGCGCACCGCCCCGTGCATTATTCACGGGACTGTTTGCCATGGCGCGGTCAATGGCTTGTCCATCTGGGGATGACGGGACGCCTGCTGGTCTGTTCGCCGGATGAGCCGGTCCCCACCCATACCCATGCGGTTCTGCAGCTCGACGACGCTCGCGAAATTCGTTTTGTCGATCCGCGGCGTTTTGGCAGGCTATCGGTTTTGACGCTTGCCGCGACCGCGAAAACGACCGGGAAACGGATTTCGTCCGTAAGCGAGGGCTTTGCCGGGACCGGCAAGGAGCCGCTGGAGATTTCATTGGAGGCGTTTTGCGCGCTATTCCGTGGACGGCGAACCCCGATCAAATCAGCCCTGCTGAACCAATCGCTCCTGCATGGCGTCGGCAATATCTATGCGGATGAAAGCTTGTTTCGCGCCGGCATCCGTCCGCGACGGCAGGCGGCCCGGCTCACTGCCAAAGAACTGGAGTGGCTGCACGGAGCCATCCAGTCCGTGCTACGAGAGGCGATCGCTTTTGGCGGCTCGTCTGTATCGGATTATGTTGATGCTTCCGGGGAAAAGGGGCTATTTCAGTTGGAGCACAAAGTCTATCTCCGCACGGGCGAGCCTTGTCTGAAATGCCGGACGCCGATCAGGCGGGTCGTTGTGGCGGGCAGGGGCACGCACTTTTGTCCAGTATGCCAGCGGTGAGTCGGTTCAATATGGCGGGACAATTTATATGGTTTTGCGGATGAAACATCGCCAGATTTCTATGAAATTACAGAAGGATGCGTGGCGCTCCAGAGTTAACTCCTTTGGTACGTGATACTTTAGTTTGGTATCCGAGTTGCACTACATTAGGGCAAGCCAGTGCACGCAATCGGAGCCGAAAGGCTCGATAGATAGAAAAGTTCAAGCTGAACGAGCCAACAGCAGTGTTTCCCGCGTTTTCCACAGGAGAAACCGGTTGGCTCCAGCAGAACTGAATTGAACCAAAGCAGCACGAAACGGGTCCACCCAAGTCCGGGAGGCCAGTGACCCGATTCCGATTGCGAGAGTTGAAGTCCAGCACGGTCCAGTCCCCCAACTTGCTACTAGGCTATTTTCGACACGCAGCTTGTGACGGTCTAGAACCGTCGTGGCCGTAAGCTCGACCGAGGGATCCCTACGCACTTCGGCTGGATCGCATCCTAAGTAGAGAGAACCGCGCCGGACGCGTGGTGACAGGCATCGGCATCCATCGTTTACTTGTTTTGCAGCTTTTCCAAGGGGCCACTTGCCGATTTTCGTTGTCCGGAGTAGCATCAGTCTTGCTCATCGTTTGGCTGAAGCTGCACCTTTCTGGGACCCGCGGCTCGCCGATACCATGTTACGGATAGGAAGAATACAGTACAGTTCGGATGCGCATCAAGACTGCGCTCCAACGGCGGCAACGCTATGCTGCACTGTGACGCCCGCAGGCTGCCGATAGCTCGATGGCATGGTCCTGACAGGCAAATTGAAACTAGCTTGAGACAAAAACTCCATCATGCTGCTCGATAACGTCCTCGCCGGACGAAACTGAGACCATTCCAGTTGTCGCGCTGCAGCGACTCGCGCACAACAAGTCAACGCAAGGTACAAGGAAGTGTCTGAATGACAGAAGATTCAACGCCACAAACGGAGAGTCCATCTCCCTCTCCACAAGCCAGCCAGAATGCCAACGAATCGAATGCTCCGCGGCAGAAGCAAAGCTTTCGCCGCCGCCGGAAGCGCCGCGGATCGGGCGGAAAGCCAGGACAGGCCGGGAATCAGGTCCAGTCCGCGGCGAACGGGCAGCAGGCCAATGCCGCGGTATCGGCTCCCCAGGCCAATTCATCCCGCAATGAGAACCAGCCCCGCAAAAAGAAGCGCTTCTTCAAGAAAAATCAAAATCAGGGCCAGAACCAGGGTCAACAGAATGCGCGGCCGGCTCGCGGGGAATCGCGCGGGAATTCCAATGGTCAGCAGCGCCGACGCGGCAAGCAGCGCCAACCCAAGGTCTTTGTCGGCCCCATGGACCACAGCTATCGCGCGGTGAACGGGAACTATTCCGACGGCCCGCCGTCGACCATCGAGCTGCAGCGCGGCTTCTCGAACGCCCACTACAACGGCAATGGCAATGGGAACTTCAACGGCGATATCAACGCCGCCAATTCAGGCAGGTCCATCGACGACATTCACGTTTCGGCGAACGCGGCCGCAACGCCGGACAATGGTCCGATCCGCATTTATTGCTTCATCGACGATCTTTTCTTTATTGCGAAAATTCAGGAGACGGCGCGCAAGCTCGGAATCAAAGTCGCGTTCGTGAAAAACGAGAAGGACACGGTCGCGGAAATGCTGGCGCTGCCGGAAGAAGAGCGTCCACGGCTGATTGTGTTCGACCTGAACAACGCGAACGCCAAGCCACTTGTGCTGATTCCTAAGCTGAAAGCGAAATTGAAGCGCGCCACTTCGATCGTCGGATTTCTCTCGCACCTGCAAGGGGAACTGAAGGCAAAATCCATTGAGGCCGGGTGCGACACCGTCATGCCGCGTTCCGCATTTTCGCAGACGCTACCCAACCTGCTGCGGCGCTATGGCGTGGAAGTCGAAATCGAAGACGATCAGCCGCAGATCATCGGCGCCTGAGGCACCTGGCGCGCCAATTGTAAGACAGTGTCCCGCGCTCACCTCTAGAATAATGGCGACGTCCTAACTTTGACCGCCAAGTAGACGGGGCCTTCGACGGATTATCCGCTGTCGGCGTCGTGGACCTACAACACCACCGATTTTACTGCTCCCTCCTTTCCGGTCGATACTCCCGGGTCGCTGACTGGGGGCACGACCGGCGCCTCCGATCCCGCTGCGTTTGCGGAGACCTACTCGATCGATCCCTGGGGCAACCAGCAGGAGTCGGGCAGCTTCAATTTCGTGCAGCCGTTCAATGCCAACAACCAGATCTACGCCTCCGGCTACACTTACGACACGGCGGGAGACCTGACAGCGGACGCGCTCAAAAACACCTACACCTACAACGTGGAAGGAATGG
>JBOGLY010000368.1:0-4094 GCA_050746425.1 Acidobacteriaceae bacterium | reverse complement strand
AAAAAGTTAGCGACGGCATCCCTAACTTGCTTATCCGGTTCTTTCGCTCTGTAGGCTGCCGTGAAATGAGCTGGACCAACAATGCGCTGGATGAGCCGCTATTGATTCCGGCGACAGCGTATGGCATGAGCTTGGTTACTACGGTCTGAGAAGTGGTCCACAGGAGTCTCGCAGTAACGCGAAAGGCAAGGACTATCGGCTGTTTCCTGTAAAACTTGATCCACAATCTCCAGAGGTCAGTCTGGCATCCACGCAGCGTTACAGAGCCGCTGTAACACTCCACACGGCCAGGTCCACACCAGCGGGGAGACTCCCGCCACTCGCGCGTGCACTAGACCAGCGGAGGTTCCCTTCCGATGGCACACGAACGGCGACGCGTTCTAGCGGCCTGTACAAGGGATTAGCAACCGTGGCCGGAGCATAGCCCCCCAAATGATTGTTCGTATGCGCGAAAATCTTGACGTTACGACGATTTAAGGCGAACACGTAATTTCTCTCGCTCGAGAGATTGGTATCATTTAGCTCTTGACAACCGAAAACGTAAGGTGTTACTGACGAGCGAGCGCGCGGTTCTGTGGTGAAGATTAACTGATGAAGAGAAAGAAAAAGTTTCCCTCCCTACGATCGAAGAGGACTGCCACAGAAACAAAGATCGATCGGCGTGGATTCCTGAAAGGAACCACTTTTGCCGGTGCGGTCGCAGTCGCATCCCCGTTCATTGGTGTTTCGGAGTTACACGCCGAAGCGGTCTCGGTCTCTAGGCCGGATGGGCCTCCGCTGCGTCCCTCTCCTGCGGAGGAAGGACTCGTGCCACCACTGGATGACGGGCTCGTTGTCACGAGTGCGGGCAGCGATTACATGATTGACGTGATGCGCAGCAGCCTCAAGATCGATCATGTGGTTTTCGTTCCCGGGGATACGTTCAAGGGGCTGCACGAATCACTCATCAACTATGGCATGGTCACTGACCCGAAGATGGCGTACTCAGAGGTGAACCATGAGGAAGCGGCCGTCGCATTTTGCCACGGTTACGCCAAGGTTGCTGGTAAGCCAATGGCCTGTATGGTGCATTCGACTGTAGGACTGCAACATGCTTCGATGGCACTCTACAACGCCTGGGCTGACCGCGTTCCGGTATTCTGCATTGTTGGCGCCATGCTCTATGGGAAGGAACGGGGCGGGTCAGTGGGTTGGGAACATTCAGTTTTTGATGGTCCGGCACTCGTTCGAGATTTCACTAAATGGGACGACACACCGCTCTCGTTTGAGGACTTTGCTGAGGCAGCGGTGCGCGCGTATACATTTGCTGTAACACCGCCTGGTGGTCCCGTGGTTCTCGCCGTGGACGAAAAATTTCAGGAGAACCCCATACCGGGCGGGAAGCCCCCTGCCCTCCCGCAATTACCTGACACAACCCCTCCGGCAGGCGATCCGGCGGCGGTGAAGGAATTGGCCGGATGGCTTGTGAATGCCCGGTACCCACTGATTGTCGCCGATCGGGCGGCGCGAACGCCCGAGGGCCTCAAACAGATGATCGAGCTTGCTGAAACTCTTCAGGCAGCCGTGGTGGACGCACAGGGGAGGTTCAATTTCCCTTGGCGCCATCCACTCAACCAAACCTCCCGACAGAGGGCGGCTGTGGCCGATGCGGATGTCATTCTGGGCCTGGAGATGACGGATTTCAGTGGTGTGATTGGACACGTTCCTGCGAGTGTTAAGCGCATCTCGATCAGCTCCGAAGAACTTTATATGAAATCGAATTACCAGGACTTCGGACCTTTCGCTCACGTGGACTTGGCAATAGCCGGTGACGCTGAGGCTACTTTGCCCGCATTGATCGAGGCAATTCGGAAGCTCATTCCTGCTGGTCGGCAATCGGCCTACGCCGAGCGGGGCAAAGCCTTAGCCGAAGCACATATTAACGCGCTGGAAGCATCCAGGACAGCGGCTGCCTTTGGTTGGGATGAGCAGCCGATCTCGGTGGCTCGTATGTGCGCAGAAATCTACGCGCAAATTCACAACGAGGACTGGGCACTGCTCAACGGGACCATTTTCCAAAGCTATTGGCCCCAGCAGCTTTGGCATGCGGACAAACACCATCAGTATATTGGCGATGCTGGCGCTTACGGTCTTGGCTACCTGCCTGGCGCGTCCATGGGAGCCGCAACGGCTCATGCTCAACACGGAAGGTTGGCCGTAGCGATTGGAGGTGACGGCGACTTGATGTTCTCGCCTGGGGTTTTGTGGGCGGCCGCGCACAATCGTATTCCAGTCCTCTACGTCGTACATAACAACCGCGCGTATTTTAACGAAATAATGGCGTTGCAAAGGATTGCGAACCGCCGCAGCCGTGGCGTGGATCGCACCCGGATCGGCACTGTGCTGACCGAACCCAACATAGATTACGCGACAGTAGCCAAAGGCATGGGCATGTTTGGAATCGGTCCCATAACCGATCCAAAAGATTTGGGACCTGCGCTTCAACAGGCGATTGCGATGGTCAAGAGCGGTGAACCGGCATTGATCGACGTCGTTGCACAGGGCCGTTGAGGAGGCTCCCGCATGATTCGGTTCATTCCGAAGGTTTGTCTCGCCTTGGCGAGTTTAGCTTTGGCAGCGCCCGCCATTGCGCAGCATTCCAATTCCGACGGTAACGCGGAGGCAGGCAAGCGTGTCTTCCTGGCCGACGGTTGCTATGAATGTCACGGAACTGCCGGGGCCGGTGGAGGAAACGCAGGGCCACGCCTGGTGCCTGATCCCTTGCCGCTCGCTGTTATCAAAGCGCAACTCCGCCGACCGGCCGGTAGAATGCCAGCTTACTCGGATCGCGTGCTATCCGACGCGCAGATCGTCGACATTTTGGCATATCTGCGAAGCATTCCAGCCAGCAAGCCCGCTTCACAGATACCGATTCTGAGTCTATGAGTTTCACTGGAGGGACTGCGATGAAAACCGCCTCGATGGTAGGCAGCCGCTTTATTTCTCTCGTCCTCGTGCTGCTTTTCTTCTCGTTCACCGCGGTCAGCCTTTGGGCCCAGGCGCAAAACACATCGCAGATACAGGGGACTATTACGGACACATCGGGTGCGGTTATTGCCGGGGCTCAAATCAAAGCTACGCAAACAGATACCGACGTAACCCGGACCGTGACAGCAGGCACCAATGGTACCTACGTATTGCCAAATCTACCCATCGGGCCATATCGCCTTGATGTCTCTGCCAGCGGCTTTAACACTTACGTTCGGACCGGAATCGTATTGCAGGTCGCCACAAATCCAACGATCAACGTCTCGCTCCAGGTAGGCGCGGTAAATCAACAGATTGAAGTGCACGCCAATGCGCTCCAGGCGTCGACGGAGGCCACTGGGATCGGCACTGTCATGGAGCAACAGCGCATTGTGGAATTGCCGCTCAACGGCCGTCTGGCCACTGACCTACTACAATATACGCCCGCCGTTATCCCCCAGGGCATGTCTGGCAACAGGGGTTTTCCCGGCGTCCAGTCTTTCGTGGTCAATGGTGGACAGGCGTTCGGCAACGCGTTCTGGCTCGATGGCTCCAATTACAATGACCCGTATGACTCGGGGAATCTCGCTTTTCCCTTCCCAGATGCGCTGCAGGAGTTTAAGGTCGAAACCAGCTCGCTGACTGCGCAAAATGGCGTCCAGGCCGGTGCAACGGTCACGGCAGTAACCAAATCCGGCACCAACAGATTCCATGGCGACGCGTTCGAGTTTTTCCGCAACGGCGATCTGAACGCGCGCAACTACTTTTCACCGACCCGCGATACGCTCAAGCGGAACCAGTTTGGCGGGGTATTGGGCGGCCCCATAAAGAAGGACAAGCTGTTCTTCTTCTTCGGTTATCAGAACACCATAACCCGTCAGGATCCCGCCTCGACCACCTCCTTTGTCCCGACGACAGCTATGCTCCAGGGAGATTTCAGCGCCTGTCCTGCCGATATTCCCGCCGCCGTAGCGGGGGATTTTGTCAATGACAAGATCGACCCGTCCCTGTACGATGCGGCGTCACTCAAGCTAGCGGCTCTGTTGCCCGTGGGTAACGCTCCTTGCGGCAGCACGACATTTGGGTTG
>JBOGLY010000367.1:0-4098 GCA_050746425.1 Acidobacteriaceae bacterium | reverse complement strand
GCCAATGGCCGCAAGCTGACCGTAAAGGCGAAATCTGCAGATGGCAAAACAAAGGAATTTTCCGCTATCGTGAGGATCGATACGCCGCAGGAAATTCTCTACTACCAGCACGGCGGCATTCTGCTGTATGTGCTGCGTCAATTGGCAGGGAAAGCGTAGCTCTCAGCGGGCTGTGTCACAGGCGATGTAGAGGACAAATTTGGTATGTCGTCCTGAGCGAAACCGGGGCCCCCGACGCGCGGCCTGTTCGCGGGTTGGGGTGGGAAGCGAAGGATCTCGCGGCTTGCTGGCGAAACGCGAGGTCCTTCACTCCGCTGCGCTCCATTCAGGATGACAAAATCTATCTTTTTTTCGATATATGCCGTCAGGCGAACCGCTCTGGGTTGCGTTTGCCCGCTTAAATCCCTACGCCGTATTCCACATTGTTGCCGCCATTGTCGCCGGCGTGGGAATAGAAATCGTACGGAGTGCGATGGAGCAGCATGTACCGGGCGCGAAGATTTCTTCCAATATAGTAGCCGACCGCAACCGCTCCCGTCGCCACGGAAGCCCACCCTACAATCCGGATCCAAGGCCTTTTTGCCAAACATGCATTGATTTTCATTGTTTCCAGCCCAACCTTCCTGTGAGGCCGCTCCTGCCTGATCGTCGCAAGCTCAGACGCCGCATTCCAAAATCTTATCCCAAAACCGCCCCCATGCACCTTTCATCGACCAGGAATCGAAGAAAAATGATGCTTACTTTGGTACAGATGTGCAACCTTTGCCAATGGTTTCATTTTGTTCCGCACTATGTTGTCACGGGCGCTGGGTACTGCTCCACGCGCTGCAGCAGTTCCAGCTTTCTCCCCGGCGGCAAAAAACTGGCCTCAATTGAATTTCCGGCCAACTCGCGCAGATGCTCCATCGTCATGTCAAACTCCGTGTGAGCAACGCAATACTCCCCGTAAACGTCACTGCCAAAAAGTGCCGGGTCGTCGGAATTCAGCGTCACCATCAGCCCATTCTCAAAATAATTGCGGATCGGGTGCTCCTCCAGCCGCGCGCAACAACCTGTGCGCAAGTTGCTCGTCATGCAGATTTCCACCGGGACCTGCCTGGTGGCGAGCACTTCCAGCAATTCTTCGTCGTCGTCAGCGGTCAACGCATGGCCAATCCTTTCCGCGCCGATGTTCAGCGCCGCCCAGATGCTCTCCGGCCCGACGGTCTCCCCGGCGTGGGCTGTTAAACGCAACCCATGCTCGCGTGCTTCCGCGTACAGGTCGCGAAATGGTTCTGCGCTCATGCGGCGTTCGTCTCCGCCAATTCCAATGCCCACAACGGAAGGATACTGGCGCTTCATCTCCGCCGCCTTGCGAAATACGCGCGCCGCTTCCTCCACGCCAAAGTGACGCACCGCGTCAAAGATCCAATACACTGAAACGCCAAATTCACGCTCGCCCCGGATTCGTCCGCGCTCCAGGCCTTCAAACAGCGGCTCAAATTCCACGTGCCGCCAGTAATAAATGACACCGACCGAGACATACACCTCGGCGTGCACCACTCCCTGTGCCGCCAGCGCTTCAATCATGCGATAGGTTGCTAGCTCATAGTCCTCCGGCGCGCGCAGCCGTTCCGTAATCGCTTTAAAAGCCAGCATAAATCCCGTAAAGTCTTTGTACTGATACAGCGCACGGGCCGCCTCCAGCGTTAGCCTGGTCGTATCGTTATGCTGGCCCATCCGTACCAGCGTTTCAGGCGCAATCGTGCCTTCCAGGTGCAGATGCAACTCCGCCTTGGGCAGATTGCGAATCCATAAACGTGCTTCGGAACTCTGCGCGGATTTGGTCTTCGCCATCATCGCGAAACTTTCCGTCTTGCCGGAGCAAACTCACTGCGAAAACGGCTGTAAAAGAAATAGATCAGCAATCCAATCCCGAGCCAGATAAAAAAACTTACCCATGTCAGCACGGGCAGCCCCAGCATCAGCAGCAGGCAGAAGAACATGCTCAGCAGCGGAATGACGGAACCTCCGGGGCAGCGAAAAACCCGGCGTCGCTCCGGCTCCTTGTAGCGCAGAATGATCACGCCCGCGGACACCAGCACAAAAGCGAAAAGCGTTCCAATGTTGGAAAGATCGGCGAACGTGCCTATGTCCAGCAGTCCGGCTGGCAAGCCGACAAAAAAGCCCGCAATCCACGTGGCCGCGGCGGGCGTGCGAAAGCGCGGATGTACCCGACTGAAAAGCGCCGGCAGCAGGCCGTCCCGCGACATGGCAAACCACACCCGCGCCTGGCCTATCTGAAACACCAGGATGGAGGAGATCATCCCCAGCAACGCGCCAAATATCACTACCAGTTCCACCCAATGCAGCGTTGCGCCGTGCGTTTCAAGATAAAGCCGGCGCATTGTGTTCACCACCGGCGCGGCGTCCTCCATCAGCAGTTGCCAGCGGACCAGTCCGGTCAGCACCAGCGCAACGCCAATGTAAAGAATGGTCGCGACCAGCAGCGTCGCAATAATGCCGATGGGAACGTCGCGCTGTGGGTTCTTGCATTCCTCCGCCGCGGTTGAAATGGAGTCGAACCCGATGTACGTAAAGAAAATAATCGAGCCGCCCGTCAGCACGCCCGACCAGCCGTTGGGATAAAACGGATGCCAGTTGGAGGTGTGAATGAATTGAGCGCCAAAAATAATAAACAGCAGCACGGCGCCAATTTTCAGCAGCACCATGATGTTGTTTGTTTCCGCGGATTCGCGAATGCCGCGCACAAGCACCACGGTCAACAACATTACGATAAGAAACGCGGGAATATTGAAGCCAAAGTGCCAGCCGGGCGCATACAGCGTCGCGCCGCTAAGGCTCTGCAATCCGCTGGGGAGGTACGCCGGAGAAATCCATCGCAACGCCGGGTGGATGCCGAACCAATCCATCAACGCCACCACGTGCGCCGCGAATCCAACACTGACCGCCATGTTGGAAAAGGCGTATTCCAGAATCAGGTCCCACCCGATGATCCACGCCACCAGCTCGCCCATCGTGACATAGGTATAGGTGTAAGCGCTGCCTGCGATTGGAATCATCGATGCCAGCTCGGCATAGCAGAGGCCGGTAAATCCGCAGACGATCGCCACCAGCAGCAAAGAAACTGCCAGCGCCGGACCCGCGCCCGGTCGCCCAAGCATCGCCGTGTGACGTATCAGATAATCCAGTACCGGAGTGTTCAGAATGGAAGAGGTATCGAAGCGCTGCCCGGCAATGGCCGTGCCGATCACGGTAAAAATGCCCGAGCCGATTACCGCGCCAATGCCCAGCGCCGTCAGCGATAACGGCCCCAGCGTTTTTCTCAGGCTATGTTCGGGTTCTTCCGAATCGCTGATCAGCTTGTCGATGGATTTGGTGGCGAAGATCTGTTTTCGCAGGGCTCTGCTCCTGAAATAGCATATCGCTCAATCCATCGTTGGCTCATCCACGCCGCAGTCCAAATGAATGCTGCGGTTCGAAGCATATTCCTTGGGTGCCCCATTCAAGCCACCCTGAGCGAGCCGAAGGCGAGTCGAATGGGTTGGCTTGAGTGGGACTGTAAAATTCCAGCCAGCGAGAATCCGGGTACCCATCCTCGCCGGCTGCCGAGTCGAAGGAGACCTCGCTCTTGCTTTTCTTTCTGTCATTCCCGTGAGGGAATCTGCTTCGGATTTTCGCCGTTCCCGCTCGCATCCGCGGCTCAAAAATGAAACATGTCAACAGAGCAAGACACCTTCAAGAACGCTTCGCAGCCAACCGCCAGCTCCCACACTTTACTTCGTTTTCGCCCAGGACGACAAAGCCCAATTTCCCTTATCTCTTCGCCGCTCCTCGCGCCAACTTCTTCACCTTCTGCTTGTTTGACCCGCGTGGAACGGTGCGCTTGGGTTTAGGAGCGGCTTTCTTCCGGGCCGCTCGCTTCACTTTTTTTCGTTCCGCCGTGTCGGTAATTGCCTTCGTATTTGCCATGTTGTAAGGGATTCTCTCTCTCTTTAAAGCTCATTTTGGTTACACTCGGAAACTGCATTTGCTCCAGCGCATCTGATTACGCGTTTTGCCTCAGGGCACAACTTCACTCGCGCCGTAAAGCACCGA
>JBOGLY010000366.1:0-4111 GCA_050746425.1 Acidobacteriaceae bacterium | reverse complement strand
GCCGGTAACCGCAAGATCCTTCGCTTCAGTCGCCGCGGCGACTTTCACTCAGGACGACAACTCGCCGTGATTATTTCGCGCCATCTTCACGCGCTGCTGCCCATCGGCAGAGCGCTGCGACCAGGCCGGGAATCGTATATTCCGCGGCCTCGATGGCAGGTTCAATTCCATTGCGGCGAAGCGTCTGGCTGGTAACGGGGCCAATCGAAGCCGCAGCCATTGCGGTCGGCCAACCCTGGAGACCAGCTTCGTGCAGCAGACGAAAAAAATTTGACACGGTTGAGGAACTGGTAAAGGTGACCGCATCTGGAACTCGATCGGGCGCCGCAAACGCGAGCCGCAATGCTTCGCTCGACCCAGCCGGAACAACGGTCTGATACGCATCGACGACGTCCACCACCGCGCCGGCGTTTCGCAGTTCTTCCGGAATGACATCGCGCGCGACCTTCGCCCGCACCAATAAAACTTTCTGGCCGGCGACCTGGTCTCGCAGCGACTCGACCAGCGATTCGGCAATGGATTGCCTGGGCAATTCGTCGACGCGCAGCCCGGCCGTTCCCAGCGAGCGCGCTGTTGATGGACCAATCGCGGCAATTTTCAAATGGTCGAGCGCGCTGCTGGCGATTCTCAAAAATGCGAGCCGCTGCGCCAGGACTTCCGCGCCGTTCACGCTGGTCACGACCAGCCACTGATAATCCTGGGCCTTGCCCAACGCCATGTCCAGCGCGTTATAGGAATCAGGAGGCACAATCTCTATTGCGGGGATGGCGAGAACTGTCGCGCCTTTTTCTTCCAGGGCCGTTGCCAGCGATTGCGCCTGGCGCCGCGCGCGCGTGATTAAAATTTTCCGTCCGCCAAGCGGCCTCATCTGCTTTCGTTTCCGGCCGCCATCGTTTCCGCCGCGGCAATAAATTCCGCCGCGCCGCATTTCAGCAAACGAGCAGCCATGGCGCGGCCCGCGTCTTCGGCGGACAATTCGTCCCCGCGCAGCTCCATCTGCTCCCGCAAAATTTGCGATCCGTCCGGGCAAGCGACCACCGCGACGATCGCCCAGCCGTTTTCCGCCGCCGCGCAGTACACGCCCACGGGAAGATGGCAGCCTCCGCCCAACGTTCCCAGCGCGGCGCGTTCCGCCGTCGCCGCATACCGCGTCGGCGCATCGTCGAGCGCCGCAACGATCGAGCGCGTCGCCGTGTCATCCGCTCGACATTCAACGGCGAGTGCTCCCTGCCCGGCGGCAGGACACATCTGCTGCGGCGAAAACAGTTCTTTCACATCCGCGGTCAACCCAAGGCGATCCAGTCCAGCAGCGGCGAGAACGATGGCATCGTATTGGCCATCGTGCAGTTTGCGCAACCTCGTATCGACATTGCCGCGCATCTCGCGAATGTCCAGATCGCCTCGCAGGCCCCGCAATTGCGCTTGCCGCCGCAAGCTGCTGGTGCCAACCGCGGCGCCTGCCGGCACTTCGTCGAATTTTTTATAACGAACAGAAACGAACGCGTCCCGCGCATCCGCCCGCTTTGGAATCGCCGCAATCGCGAACGGCTCCGCCAGCTCCGTGGGCAAATCTTTCAGGCTATGCACGGCGAGATCGATGCGCCCGTCCGCCAGCGCTTCTTCAATTTCTTTCGTGAACATGCCTTTCGTGCCGACCTGCATAAAAGGCGCGTGCTGCACTCGGTCGCCCGTGGTCACAAGAATTTCAATTGAGACCTGATGGCCGCGCAGTCGCAGCTCCGCGGCAATATGGTCCGCCTGCCAGCGGGCCAGCGCGGAGCCGCGACTGCCAATGCGCACCACGGTCAACGCTCCCCTTTTGCTGGGACAACTTTCGGAGCGGGGCCGGATGCGTCGCTGTCGCCTTGATCGTCTTGATCTTGCGCAATTGCGGCATCCCGTTCGGCACCGGCTGCAATTGTTTGCGAAGCGGCGAGTTCCGCCTCCTCTATCGCCGTCTCGCCCGCGGCGTGCCTGGCGCACTTGTCCAGGTCGAAGACGGATTGAATCGCGGCCAGCGTTTCGCGGTCGCCTTCGCGGGCCGCGCGCTTGAGGGCTTGAATGGGAGCGTGTTGCAATTTATTGACGAGCGCATGGGTCATCCGCTCGATGGCCAGCAACTGGTCGCTGGACAAATACGACAGGCGGGCGGCCATGCGTCGCATCTCGTTTTGCCGCACGTCTTCCAGTGCCTGTTGCAACGCGAGGATCGAAGGAACTGCATCGAGCGACTGAACCCGCTGCGCATAACGCTCAACTTCCGCGCGGACGATCGCTTCGGCATCCATTGCTTCCTTCGTCCGGCTGGACATGTTCGACACGGCCACGGCCTGCAGGTCGTCGATGTTGTAGACGAACACGCCTTCGACGCGGTTGATCTCAGCGTCCACATCGCGCGGCACCGCAATGTCGATAAAAAACATGGGCCGCTGCTTGCGCCGATGCATGTATTGCTCGGCGTGCTGGCGCTCGAAGACCGGCTTGCCTGCGCCGGTGGAGCTGACGACGATGTCTGCCGCAACCGCGTAGTCATGCAGCAAATCGTAGGAAACCGGTTGCACAATCGCCGACTGTCCAGTGGCGGAGCCGCTCTCCGCGCGCACTCCTGGAAATTTCCCGGCCAAATCGACCGCTCGCTCGTAGGTCCGGTTGCACACGTAAATCGTGCTGGCCCCGTGCTGCATCATGCTGCGCGCCGCCAGCTCGCCCATCTTGCCGGCGCCCATCAGCAGCACTGTTTTCCCTTGCAGCGACCCGAAAATTTTTTGCGCCAGGTCTACTGCCACCGAAGCGATCGATACGGAGGAGATTCCGATGCTGGTCTGGTTGCGTACCTTGCGCGCCACCGTAAACGCACGCTGCATCAGCGGGTCCAGGTTGTTGTTGAGCGCGCCAATCGACCGCGCAATGGTATAGGACTCCTTTACCTGGCCAAGAATCTGCGGCTCGCCGACCACCAGCGAGTCCAGGCTGGACGCGACCCGGAACACGTGCCGGACAGCTTCCGATGCGCGATATTCATACATATAAGGATGCAGTACGTCTTTATCGATCGCGAAATAGTTTTCAATGAATTCCAGCAGATTGCCTCGCGCCGGCTCCTGATACGTCAGGAACTCGACTCGATTGCAGGTGGAAAGAATCATCGCTTCGCGCACGCCCGGCACGCTCAGCAGCGACAGCGTAGCATCGCGCAGGCGCGCCGCGGGGACGGCAAGCCTCTCCCGCACCTGCAATGGCGCGGATTTGTGATTGACGCCGATCAGCACGAAGTTCATGGCGAGGGGAACCTATGGACCGTGCTGAATTGATTGGCCATCCACACGGTAAGGGCCATGAGAAATACCAGCGAAGATAGATAGACTGCCCGCTTGCCGCGAAGTCCGGTGTGACGCCGCACGTACAACATCGCGACGTACAACACCCACATGCCGATCGACAGCAGCACTTTCGGATCGACGAAATATGCCGCTCCCACGCTTTCCTGCGCGATCAAGGCGCCAGCCAGAAGTCCCAGCGTCATGCACGGCAATCCAATCACCAGCGTAAGAAACGCGATGCGATCGATGGTATCGAGCGGCGGCAGGTGGCTGAAAATTCCGCCGATTTGCTTGTTCTTCAAGCGCCGTTCCTGGATCAGATAAAGCAAGCTGGAAAGCAGGCTGAACAACAACAGCGTATATGCCACCAACAGCAGTGCAATGTGCAGCAATATCCATCCGTTATGCATCCACTGGCTGGATGCGGGGGCGTGGTCGGGTCGGGCCGCAGGCAACAGCAGCAGCAGAAATATGACGGGCAGAACGAACAGTCCGAAAGAAACGGCGCGATAACGCCTGTAAATTTCCAGAAAGGCGATCGCCAGCAGCAGCGCGAACGAGGTTTCCACTTCATGCAGGCTGACCGGGACCCAGTGATGCGCCAGTCGCATCATTTCCACCAGCGCGACCAGGTGAAAATAAAAAGCGGAGACGCAGACCGGAAGCACAAACTTCCGCCATCTGTCCTTCCCGGTCAAAACATCCGGAATCACCGTGAGGCTGGAGACGCCATACAGAACAAGCGCGACCCGCAGCCAGATGAGATACATTGCCATGGTCCTACTTTGGTC
>JBOGLY010000365.1:0-4115 GCA_050746425.1 Acidobacteriaceae bacterium | reverse complement strand
CGCTCAAACCCAGGCGGTTCCCCGTGTCATGGGATTTCTGACCATCGATTTCATCGACGCCCACACCAGAAAAATCGTCTGGCGCGGCGAGGCAATCCAGGCCGACGTGACGAAAAGCGGCAACGCGGAAGAGAAGCAAATCGCGCACTCCGTCTACAAGATGATCAACCGCTATCCGCCCAAAATAAAACATTACTGAACAAGCCTTCTTTATTTTCGGCAGAGAACACGGGCGGCGTGGAAAATAAATTTCATGCCGCTTTGTTTCCTCCGGCAAAGGTTTCGGAAATCCTCGCTACTGTCTCCGCTTGCCAGAACCACTGAATTTTGTCAGTATCGTTGTTCGCGCCTCGTTTTTTCAGAGTAGAGGCAACCGCCATACCGAGTCCCGCATCCCCAACACGCTATCGTGGGCCGGTCGCGTTGTCGTACTGAAGCTATTTTGCGTCGGAATTTTTGGAGGCTGATCGATGCAATGCGCAGCAGCGTCTGTCCTGATCGTGGATGACGATCCAGTGCATCTCCGCATTTATGGCTGGATCATGAATGCGGCGGGGTTTCAAGCCGTCGCTGCCCAGGTCTTCTCCAGCGAAGTCCGTTTGCCCGACCAGGCCCGGTTTGATGTCGTGGTGCTGGATTACCGGCTCATGGGCACCCTGACAGCCGTCCAGGCCGCCCAGCAAATCCAAAAAAAGTATCCCGGCATTCCCATCGTCGTTCTCTCCGACGTATTCGACATGCCCGACGATATTGCGCCTTACGCCACTCGCTTCGTCCGCAAAGGCGAGCCGGAAAAACTGATCGCGACCATCTCCGGCTTGGTTCCCCGCGATGGGCAGGAGTTCTCTAACGGCCGACCCGCATGAATCCTCCCGACTTCGTGTACATCCTGCGCTACCAAACACCTTGTCATCCTGAACGAATCCGCTCCGTTTCGTGGGGCGCCAACCCTCATCGCGGGAATCCCCCCGCGTGCAACTCCGCTTTTCTGCTCCTGGGCGGCCTTGTTGCAGTCGCAATTGCAAGCGCCGGCATTTGCGGGGCCGCGCCCGTTCCGGGGATTCGCCAGATCGATCGGCAACAACTCAAATCGATGTCGCTGGAACAACTGGGGAACGTCAAAGTCACTACCGTTTCCAAGCAGCCGGAAGAGGTCTGGAATACTCCCGCGGCCATTTTTGTTCTTACCTCGGAAGACATCCGGCGCTCGGGAGCAACCAGCATTCCGGAACTTCTTCGCATGGGTCCTGGCGTACAGGTCTCGCGGATGCAAAGCGGCGAATGGGCGGTCGGGATTCGCGGTTTTGCGGACCAGTTTTCCAGTGGATTGCTCGTCATGATCGACGGCCGCAGCGTCTACACGCCGTTGTTTGAGGGAGTCTATTGGGATGTGCAGGACCTGCCGCTATCGGACATCGATCGCATTGAAGTCATCCGCGGACCGGCCGGTGCCGTCTGGGGGGCGAATGCCGTCAACGGCGTCATCAACATCATCACGAAACGCGCGCGCGACACGCAGGGAGTTGCCGCAAACGCAATTGTCGGCGGCCCGCTCGAGCACTTCATCGGCATGGCGCAATACGGTCGCAGCTTTGGGCCGAACCTGCAGGCTCGCATCTGGGGCAAAGGCTTTAATCGCGGACCGGAGCTTAATCCCGGCGGAAATCCTTACGACCGCTGGCATCAGGAGCGAGCAGGCTTTCGCGCCGATTGGCAGCCGAACGCGCGCGACTCGTTCACCTTCGACGGGCAAATTTACCAGGGCGAGAGCGGCGGCGCGACTTCGCTGGTACGATATACGCCGCCCGGTCAGGTTATGGTCGACGGAGTAGCACCGGTCTCGGGCGGGGACATGGTCGTGCGCTGGGACCATACACTAAGCGTTAATTCCAACTTCTACCTGCAGGGATATTTCGACCGGACCAATCGCGCCGGTGCACTCGGGGACGAGACCCGCGACACGTTTGACCTCGATTTCGTCGATCGCATCGGATTCCTGCCGCGTCAGGACGTGATTTTAGGCGCGACCTTTCGCCGAAGTCCCAGCTACTTCGTGCAAAGGGCCGCGGCATTGTATTTCACCCCGGAAAGCCGGACCAATTACATCAATAGCGGATTTGTTCAGGACCGCATCAAAATCGTTCCTGGCCGCCTGTCGGCAATTTTCGGCACCAAGGTTGAGGACAATGATTACAGCGGCATTGGCGTCGAGCCCGGTGCCCGGCTTTTGTGGAACCCCACGCCGCATCAGACGGTCTGGGGAAGCGTATCCCGCGCCCTTCGCGTTCCCGGTCGGCTCGATACCGACGTTCACATCCTGGTAAACCTTAGCCCCACGCCCCCCATCTTCATTGCCATCAACGGCAACCCGAATTTCAAACCGGAGGTGCTGATCGGCTGGCAGGCGGGATACAGGCGCCTGCTGACCAGGACCCTTTATGTAGACCTCGCCCTGTTCCACAATCAATACGATGACCTGAAGACTTATGGATATCCGCCGCTGGTCCCCAGCTTTCCTACCCAGCCATATCCGCACGAAGTTCTCACGGCGACTTACGCCAACGGGGCCAAAGGCGTCACGGACGGCCTGGAAGTCGCTCCCGACTGGAAACCTTCGGATTGGCTGGAACTGCGCGGCACCTATTCTCATCTCCACATGGCCCTCCATTCCAAGGCCGGCTTTGGACACGGCGCGTATCTCACCCCCACATATATCGGTTCAAGCCCGGATCGTATTGCCACCGGTCAGGCGCTCTTCACCGTGCCGCATGGAATTCAGATCGATCCCGACTTTCGTTACATGAGCGCACTGCCGGCCGCAAACGCACCGGCCTATTGGACAGCCGACGTCCATCTCGGATGGAAATTCGCAAAGCACCTCGAACTCGAAGCCGACGGAAGAAGTTTGCTGCAACCGTCGCATCTGGAATTCGTCGGCGACGATAACAACGCCGTCGGTATTCGGCGCAGCCTGTACGGCGGCATCCGCTGGGTGCAATGAGGCATGGAGCGACCGTGAATGCATTGATATGCAGCCGTATGCCACCGCCTTCGAAATACCGGGGCCTCGCCAACGGGAATTTCGGGATCGCGCTGCTCCTTCTGGTCCTCGCCGTCTTGATGTCCGCATTCGGGGCGCCCGTGTTTCCGCCGCGAAACGCCGTGCACGCCGCCATCGTAAGCCAGGACGACGTGGAAGCCGCATACCTCTACAACTTTGCAAAATTTGTCACCTGGCCGCCGAACGCGAAACCGGGCCTGCTCAGCATCTGCGTTCTCGGCAACGACCCCTTTGGCGGCACGCTCGATCAGATCGTCGACGGCGAGACGATTAATGGCCGCCATCTCGAAGTGGTTCGGTTGAAGGATGCGCGGTCGCTTTCATCCTGTTCCATCGTCTTCGTCGGAGATTCTGAAGCGCCCCACCTTGATCAGGACATGGCCGCACTCGCGTTCCTGCCTGCCCTCACCGTCAGCGACCTTCCCGGCTTTATGGAGCATGGCGGGACGATTCAATTCGTTCTGATAGACAATCGCGTTCGTTTTCAGGTGAACCTGAATGCCGCGCGAAAGTGCGGCATCGTGCTCAGTTCGCAATTGCTGAAAGTGGCCAGCAAAGTGGTTGGGACTGCTCCCGGAGAGGCGGCGCCGTGACCCTCCTGCCTCGCGCCAACTCGATCTCAGCGAAGCTGATGCGAATGAATCTGCTGGTCAGCGCCACTGCGCTGATCCTGGCCTGTGCCGCCTTCTTTACATACGACCTGATTTCATTTCAAGCCACCCTGATCCGCAACCTGGGGGCCGAGGCGAGAATCGTCGGCTCGAACAGCGTCTCGGCATTGCTGTTCAACGACAAAGATGCAGCCGTCAGCACGCTGACCGCGCTGAGCAGCTCCCCTGACATTCTAGGCGCGGCGATAGTCGGCAACGATGGGAAGGTATTTGCCGGCTACAGATCGCGGGAGGGCTGGCCAATGCGCTTTCCTCCGCTGCCGAATAACGCGGACCAGCGTCATTGGGTCTCCGGTTCGAACGTTCTTTTGGCGCAGCGGATCGTTTTTCAGGGACACCGCGAGGGCGCGGTCTACATTTTCGCCCGACTCACTGAACTCAGC
>JBOGLY010000364.1:0-4132 GCA_050746425.1 Acidobacteriaceae bacterium | reverse complement strand
CTTCATAGCGGTCGAGACCCGCGTAAATGCCAGCTTCCGCATTCATGTGCGCGGTTTCGTCCATTACGACAATGGCCGGCAGCTTATGCCGCTCCGCAATCGCGAAATCGTTCGGATCGTGCGCGGGGGTCACTTTCACCGCGCCAGTGCCAAATTCCGGATCGGCCCATTCATCGGGCAGCACGGGAATCTCGCGGTCCGTCAGCGGCAGATGCAACATTTTTCCGTGAAGATGGAGATATCGAGCGTCCGCCGGATTCACCACGACCGCCACGTCGCCCAGCATTGTTTCCGGTCGGGTGGTTCCCACAGTAACATATTCGTTACCGCGGGAGAGGGGATACCGAATTTCATACAATTTCCCCTGCTGCTCCTCGTGCACCACTTCCAGGTCGCTGATGGCCGTCTGGCACCGTGGACACCAGTTCACAATGTACGCGCCGCGATAGATCAGTCCCTGTTCATAGAGACGGACAAACGCCTCTTTCACGGCGATCGAAAGACGCGAGTCCATCGTGAAATATTCGCGCGACCAATCGACGCTCGCGCCCAGGCGCTTCATCTGGTAGAGGATTGCGCCGCCATACTCGCGCTTCCATTCCCATACGCGTTCAAGGAATGCCTCACGCCCAAGTTGCTGGCGGCTTTTGCCTTCATCCGCTAACTGGCGCTCGACCATGATCTGCGTGGCGATGCCGGCGTGGTCGGTGCCAGGGACCCATAACGCCTGCTCGCCGCGCATGCGGTGCCAGCGAATCAGAATGTCGATTTCCGTCTGCTCGAGCATGTGGCCCATGTGCAGGCGGCCCGTCACATTGGGCGGAGGCAGAAGAAGCGTGAATGGATGCAGGTCCTCGCTGGAAGCCGAAGGAGTTGGGACCTCAAACAAGCGTTCGCGCACCCAAAATTCTGCCCATCTGTCTTCGATGGCGGCTGGGTCGTAGGCTTTAGGAAGATCGCGGGGCATGGAGTAGAGTAAGCGGGGCCGAGCGCAACATTGCAGGCCAAATTTCACGATAGCACAGCAGCGGATTGACATCAGCGGGCCGAGGCGGGATTCGAAGCAATATTGGTTCGGCTGTTTCGCATTGGAGCACATCGAACCGTCAGTCGCGTCGGACCGGAAAAGAAATCAGCAGCAGATTCCCTACGGGAATGACAGAAAGAAAGGCAAAGGCAAAATCGACAGCAGATTCCCTGGCGGGAATGACAGAAAGAAAGGCGAGCGCAATTCAGCAGCAGATTCCCTACGGGAATGACAGAAAGAAAGGCAAAGGCAAAAGGCGCTGCGCGGACTGAAAACTACTTCGGCTGAAATAAGAGCGGAGCAAACTGGATCAGGTTCTTGCGCCAGACCGGCCACTCATGCGATCCGGGAGTCTGAACAAACATCACGGGAATCTGGCGCGAACGCAGCCACGCGACCAATCGCCGATTCCTGGGGAAAAGTGAATCGCTTGTCCCGCAGGCGATCCACAGCAGGCGCAGGCGCGCCGCGCTGGCGGCGTCGAGCTTCGGGAAATCCTGGGCGAAATCTGGCTGCAATCCACCGGCGCTGAAGGAGCCTACCCACGCAAACTGGTCGATGTGGTTCAGCCCGGTCAGCAGGCTTTCGGCGCCGCCCATCGACAGCCCGGCGATTGCGCGGTCCTCGCGTTTATCGGAGACGCGATACATCGACTGCACTTGCGGGATAACTTCTTTTAAGAGGGCCTGCGTAAACAGATCCAAATTTTTTTGGTGCAGGGCCGGATTGTCAAAGCTTGCATGGGGAGCGACGATCGCTGGAGCGCCGTAGCCGAGCGGCATGACAACGATCATCGGCCTGACTTTGCCTTCGGCGAGCAGGTTGTCGAGAATCACGTTGGCGCGTCCCAGCGCGACCCAGGCGCGAGCGTCGTCGGAGTAGCCGTGAAGCAGGTACAACACAGGATATTTTTTGCGCGCTCGCGGATTGTATCCCGGCGGCGTGTAAACGAAGAAGTCCCTCTGGTCGCCAACAATCGCCGACTTATAAAAATGCTGGTGAATGATCCCATGCGGGACATCCTGCACATCCCATGGCTCGGGCTGCGGTCCGGGGACTTCAAAAAAGTTCGACGGGCTGCGCAGGTTTGGATTGATGTTGGAATTGGAAGGATCGAGCAAGGGCACGCCGTCCGCGACAAAGAAGTAATCGTAGAAATCCGGCTGCATGGGCGGAAGCGTGATGGTCCAAACTCCCTGGTCATCTTTGGTCATGGGCAACGAACCGGCATGATCGTCCAGGAGGAGTGCGACCTGGCTTGCACCTGGATCGCGAAAATAAAACGTCACGGAACGGTCGGAATGCACCTCGGGAGTTTGAGGCAGCGGCGCAACCGCCGAGCGTTTGGATATTTGTTGGGCATTCGCGCCGGACCCGATGCCCAGGGGCAGAAGAAAGACGACAAGACAGACGCAATGGAAGACTGAGACAGAAGATCGCACTCGCAGCACAGGACCCCCTTTATCCATTACAAAAAATGTTGTCCACAATGATTTGAGGCCATTGGATCAGCGCGACCGACTCCCACCCTTTCGCAAATACGCGGAAGGATGGGACACCCCGTCCGCCATTCGTTACCGCCCCACTCAAGCCAAGAGACGGCTTGAATGGGCCACCAGCCCCTGCTCTCGTAAAGCCACCATCTAGAACGGGTTCAGCTTGTGCAGGCCCTTTTTCTTCTTGTGCGCGCTGGAGGATTCTTCCTTGCCAACAAATTTCGGCTTGGGATTTTTCTTCTTCCTGCCTGTCGCCTCATTCACAGTGTTGACTGGATGCCCAGTCTGGCCAACGTCGTTGACCTGGTCCGGCGCGGGGGCGGCTTTTTGTGTGGCGGGTAGAGGAGCGCTGTTCGGAGGGCCAACGACTGGCAAGCCTCCGTTGTCCTTCTGCGCGGATGGCCAGTTGGCGGGATGGCCGCTGGTGTCAACCGTATTGTGCGGAGGGACCGCAGGATTCGCATTGCCGCCAACCGACGGCGCAGTACCCGGAGGGCACGTGGTGGAACCGGCGGGAGGTTGCACTGCGTTTCCATCGGCGCCAACACAGGGATTGGCAACCGGAGGCACGGCGTTGGTTGGCGCGGACTGCGTTGGAACCGACTGGGACGGCTGGCTCTGATCGGAATTGTTGAGCACTGTTCCGTTCACGCCGTTGTCGCCGGAAATATCGTTCATCTGCAGGCCGCCAGATGCGGGCGTTGCGGTCTGGACCGCCCCGCCGGAACCAGCAGCGCTGGATTCGCCATTGGCCGCCACTGCCACCGTAAGATTGTTCGAGGTGCCGGGAACAGCGGGAGCGGGCTTGCCGTCCGGCTTGACGGCCCAGCGGATGTCCGCCATCGCGTTCTTCACAATTTCCGGAGCGATAATTTCCGGCGGCGTGGAAAGACTGGGCTCACCGACACGCGCTGCCTGCACGGTGGACGGACGCGCGGTGATCAGCAGAAACGCCTTGTATTTCAGATTCACCGGCGCGCGGCTTTGCTCAATGGCGGCACTCTGCGCAATCTGCTCCTGGCTGGGCTGCGGAACTGGCTCGTTCATGGCTTCCAGCCGATCGCGAGCGTCGTCCGCGTGCGGCGTCATCGGATATTCCAAAACGATGCGATCGTATGCCTGGGCGGCACGGTTGGTGAACAGCTTTTCCAGGCGCTCTTTCGCCGCCGGATCGAGTCGCATCTGGCGAATGTTTTTCGCCTGGGCGGAGTAAGCATCGCCCACGTCGAGCAGCGCCTCATCCACGCGGCTGTACAGTGGATAAGTGTCGATCACAGACTGCAGGCGAGCGATAGCGGCGGCATAGTTCATCCGCGTTTCATAGAACGAGCCGATGTCGAACTCATGGTCGCCGAGGACCTCCTGGACCTCCCGCAGTCGCTGCTTGGCCTGCGGAATCAGGCTGGAGTCGGGATATTGCAAGATCATGGCCCTATATTCTTCCTGAGCGCGAATGGCGTTGGTGGGATCGCGATCGGGCTTTTCCATCTGCTTGTAGTAGATGTCCGCGACCTTCATCTGCGCTTCGGCAGCCTCCGGTTTGTCCGGAAAGAAGGTGATGAAGTCCTTGTATTCTTCCTCGGCCTGCTGCATCGCCGCGGTGCCACCC
>JBOGLY010000363.1:0-4135 GCA_050746425.1 Acidobacteriaceae bacterium | reverse complement strand
CGCCATATCGGATGCGCCGTGATACAAGCGACCGCCAATGATGACTCCTGCTCCGAGGCCGGTCCCCATGGTCAGGAAGATCATGTCCTGTGCGCCCTGGCCGGCGCCAAATCGATGTTCCGCTAACGCTCCCGCATTGGCGTCGTTTTCCAAACGGCAATTGACGCCGAACTCCCGCTGCAGAATGTCCACGATGTGAATATCGTCCCACGTGGGCAGATTCGGCGGCGACAGAATGAGGCCCCGATTGCGATCCAACGGGCCGCCGCAACTGATGCCGATCGCCTCGATCTGCTGCGAGCAGATGCCGTGCGACTCGATCAGTTTATGAATGGCCTGCTGAATCATCTGCAGGCACCCTTCTGGACCTTGTTCCGGTAAAGTAGGAAACGCCACGCGCTCCACGATCGCCGGCGGCTCGAAGCAAAGAACAACGGCGGTCTTGGTGCCGCCAATGTCCACGCCAATCCATACCTTGTTCGCCGGTTTATTCTGTTCTTCATTCATTCGTATTTATCTCAAGTGGGTCAAAGAACAATCGAAAAGATCCGCGCATTGAGCTGTCAACCGCGGGCCCGCAATCTCTCGTCCACCATTTCACAAATCGTATGGAACAAAAATTGATGGCCTTCCTGAATTCTGGCCGTCACATTGCTGGTCACCAGCAGTTCGATGTCGGCCATGCCGGCGCATGTTCCGCCGTCCCTGCCAAGAAATGCAATTGTTTTGATCTTGAGGTCCTTTGCAACTACCAGCGCTCGACGGACATTCCCGCTCTTGCCACTGGTAGTGAAAGCGATCAATATGTCGCCAGGCTTGCCGAAGGCTTGCACCTGGCGCGAAAAAACCTCGTTGAACTCATAATCGTTTCCGATCGCCGTCAGGTCGCCGCCCTGCGCGGCCAGCGAGATTGCCGGATACGGCCGGCGGTCCTGGTTGAAGCGACAGACAAACTCGGTCGCCAGATGCGAGGCATCGGCGGCGCTGCCACCATTGCCGCAGGCCATCAGTTTCGATCCTGCAAGCAAAGCCTCTGAGATCGCATCGGCGGTAGCAAGGATCTGAGACTCCAGGCCCGCAACCTGCTTCAGTGTCGCAATCGCATCGTTTAGATTTGTGCCGATTACTTGATTCATTGGGGGTCCTTCCATTTCAACTAGAAGCTGTCTCATAATATGCGTTCTAGCGTTGGCGTGGAGTGTGAGACCCGCTTCAAGGCGGGTCTCATTCCAGTCAGTCGCCATAAGTATTCCACTTTATGAGACAGCTTCTACGCTCCACGCTTATCGAGATAGGTCGTCACGTAATCCAGAACAGCATCTTCCAGAGAAGTAAAAGGAGTTCTATATCCTGCCTTCTGCATCTTTTCCATTGGAGCCTGCGTGAAGTATTGATATTTGCGTTGCAGGACCTCCGGCATCGGAATAAATTCAATTTTCGGAGGTACATTCATTGCGGCAAACACGGCCTTCGCCAGGTCTTTCCAACTGCGCGCCTTGCCTGTTCCGCAGTTGAACAGCCCGCCAGCGTCGCGATGGTCCACAAAATGCAGTGTCATCGCGACCGCATCTTTCACATAGATGAAGTCCCGTTTCTGTTCCCCATCCGCGTAATCCGGACGATAGGACTTGAATAACTCGACCTTGCCGGTCTTCCTGATCTGTTCGTAGGACTTCACAACCATCGAACGCATGTCTTCCTTATGGTCCTCATAGGGTCCGAAGACATTGAAGTATTTCAACCCGACAATGCGATCGAACAGCTTGCGCTTATTTGCCCACAGGTCAACCATGTGCTTGGAATATCCATACATATTCAGCGGCCTGAGGGCCGACAGTTCGGCAATGTCGTCGTTATAACCCTGGCCGCCATCGCCATAGGTCGCTGCGCTCGACGCATAGATAAATCGAATGTTGTTTCGCAAACTGTACTCGCACAAAGCGCGCGTATAGCGATAGTTGTTCCGGAGCAGAAAATCCGCGTCGCGTTCCGTGGTGGAGCTGCAAGCTCCCAGATGAATCAATACATCTAACTCCGCGATCTTGTCTCCTTCTACGCGGGCTAGAAATTCATCTGGATTGAGAAGATCTTCATACCGCAGGCCAACCAGGTTGCGCCATTTCTCATCGCGACCCAGGTTATCGACCAGCAAAAGATTGTCGTGCCCGCGAGCATTCAGTTCCGCAACTACATTGCGTCCGATAAATCCAGCGGCGCCAGTTACCGCAATTTGCTGCCTCATTCCGCCTCTTTTCCGGCATAAGCGTCCAATATGCGCTGGATCGTATTTGTCGTGGAGCGACCTTCCACCAAATCTGCCAGAACTACTTTGCCGCCGTTAGCTTCGACCACTTCGCGACCGCTGACATAGTGGGCCCAATCGCTTCCCTTCACAAGCACTTGAGGCAATATTTTCGCAATAATCTCCTTCGGTTCCTTATCGCTGAACAGCACGACATAATCCACCGCCCGCAACGATCCCACCACGAACGCCCGATCCTGTTCCGAGTTGATGGGTCGGCCGTCGTCCTTGTTTGCCTTGACTGAGGCATCTGTGTTCAGTCCAACTACCAGCGCGTCGCCCTGGTTGCGGGCGAAGGTAAGATAGGTGACGTGACCGCGATGCAGGATGTCAAAGCATCCATTCGTGAACACGAGTTTCTTGCCTTGTTCGACCAGCTTGTCCCGCTCCGCCCGCATCTGCTCGACGCTGACAATCTTCGGGCCCTCAATTTTCATCGCGCTCCTTTTCAAATCATCCCTTCACAAGCGAATGTCGGCGAAGTTAATCCACTCGCATCGCCTTCAGCAGCGCCGGGAGTTGGCAAAAATCCGGAACAACCAGGTTGGCTCCGGCGCGAATCAACCGCGCGCGTTTCGCCATGTTCCACCCAAATCTGCGTACCTCGTCGCTGGCAACGCCAATCGCGAAGCCGCCGCACTTCCGCGTCTCTCGCATCTCTACCGGACCGTCGCCAAAAGTTGCAAACTGGTACGCGGAAAGTTCGTTTTCGGCAATGATCGCATCCAGGACCATTTTTTTTGCCTCGACATTCACATCTCCGACCGCGCCAAATATCCTTCCTTCAAACATGTCCGCGTATCCCATCGCCTTCGCCTCGGCAACAACGTCGGCCTGGTCTGTACCGCTCGCCAAATATAGTTTTATCCCGCGTCGATGCAACTCGCGCAGCAGCAGCATTGCATTCTTGATCTGAAAATCGTTCGGAGGCAATTCTCCTGACTCCAATTTTGCCATGCGCTTCTCGATCGTCTTCAAAAGTTCAGAATTAAAAATGTTCTTATACCCATGTTCATCCAGAATCTGGCTGCGCCCCACAAAACCTGCCTGCTTTACCAACTCGACCAGACCCTTCATCTGCACCAGGGTCTGAATCCCGGTGGTGCGATCGATAAATCCGCGCACTTGTTTCGTGATTTTTGCCAGCAGCGCAGAGTCAGCTGCTTCATATTCAGGTCCAAGGACCGCGCGCACCATCATGGGCTCCATGATCCGTTCCCATCCTTCGCGCAAGGTGGAAAGCGTGCCATCGTGGTCGAAAATGCAATGCGCTATATCGAGGTCCGCCGGCAACTCCCCAACCAATTCGATCTCGGTTCCGGTGATATGACGCGCCATCTCGGGCGAATCCGCCAGGTCCGGTTCGTAGATACAGTTCGGCTCGTCGCCGGCTGCAAAAATCTCGGCCGGGGTTGCCGTGCCCGTTGCTTTAAGTTTTCGAACTGTAACAGAGGCGGCAATATTCGCAACGGTGGCCGCCACAAGCGGCTTTTGCCCGCTGCCCAGAATGGCGGCGAGGACTGAAACAACTGTATCCCCTGCTCCAACCGGGTCGGTCCGCTCTAAAATTTCAATTCCCGGTATTTCATCGACCTTTTCGCCATCGGCGACAAGAATGCCCCGCTCTCCGCGTGTTAAAAATGCGGGCTTCCCCGACGCGCGAGAAATTCGTCGCGCAAAATCTTTCGCCGCACCCGAAGTGATAAATTTTCCTTGCGGTTCGTTCAGAAACCGCGCCGCCTCTTGAATATTCAGCTTCAGGACTGCCCCGCGATAGAGGTCCGGGCGATGTCGTGCATCCACTACAAACAGCGCTTTCGGATACCTTTCAAT
>JBOGLY010000362.1:0-4143 GCA_050746425.1 Acidobacteriaceae bacterium | reverse complement strand
ATCTGGCGCTCAATTTCATACTCCAAGGCCGCGCGCACAAAACGAAAGCTGTTCACATTTTTCACTTCCGCCTTCGTTCCAAACTTCTCCGCGCCTTTCAACCGCACGCTGATATTCGCGTCGCACCGTAAGGAACCCTCTTCCATATTGCAATCGCTGACTGCGGTATAGAGCAGTATCTCCTTGATGCGCGTCAGGTATTCATAGGCCTCCTCGGCGGAGCGGATGTCCGGCTCGCTAACTATTTCGACCAGTGGCGTACCGCAGCGATTCAAATCGATATAGGTCCGCTCGCGGGAGTCGTGGAATCCTTCGTGCATGCTCTTGCCCGCGTCCTCTTCCATGTGCAGCCGCGTAATGCCGATCCGCTTTGTACCGCCAGACGCTGGCACGTCGATCCAGCCGTGCTCCCCGAGCGGCTTGTCGAACTGCGAAATCTGATAGCCCTTGGGCAGGTCGGGATAAAAATAATTCTTCCGCGCGAACACGGAGGTCTCGTTGATCCGGCAGTTGAGCGCCATGGCCGCCAGCGTCGCAAACTCGACCGCGCGCCGATTCAGGACCGGCAGCGCACCTGGCAATCCTAGACAAACCGGGCACACCTGCGTGTTCGGCGCCGAGCCAAAACGCGCGGAACAACCGCAAAATGCCTTCGTTTCCGTCAGTAATTGGACGTGGACTTCAAGGCCGATGACAGGCTCATACTTCGCGAGAATTTCCGGAGAAACAGTTGAGATAGCTGGCATGACAGATTCGATTTTAACAAGCGCATGAGAAGTCCCAGGTGAACCATGATCGGATTGTCATTTGTGCTTGCGCTTCAGCATCCTGGGTGCCCCAGGTCTGGATTCTCAGATCTGGGATTCTCCAGACCGCATCGGACGAAATCACGCGTCGATAGATACATCTAGCGCCGCGCGACAATAAACAGATGGTCGGCCTCGATCAGTCGACGGGCTTGCCCGCGCGCATGGTTCGACCATGGCCCGGAAGGATCAAGCCGACTATAACTCATCCAGTGCGGCAACGCCTTGCGATGCTCGCCGGTGCGCTCATACGCCAACGCCAGATTGTAATGGGCATCGGCATATCTGGGAAGAATGCGAATCGCGGCCTTGTAAGCTTCGATCGCTTCGCTCAAACGCTGCAATTCATCGAGCGCATTACCGAGATCGAAAAACGCAAGCGCATAGTTTGGATCGGCCTCGGTTGCGCGACGATATGCCTGCTCCGCCTGAAGATACTGCCGCTGATTGTAATAAATGGTTCCCAGGTTAATCAGAGCGGCGGCATGACCGGGATACAGTTCGATGGCGCGCGTGTAGAGGTCGATCACCTGCCCCAGCACGCCCTGCTCATCCTCCATCCGAACGGCTTCATAGAAGAGTTCCGCGGCCTGCGATTGGCGATAACGCTGGTGCCCCGCTTCTCCAACTACCGTGCAAACACGCTCCGGATTACGACCGTCGAAATCGAAAACAAGTTGACTCGACAACGGATCGACAATCGCACCCTGGTGACGAAAGACAACGCGATTGCCTCCATACACCATGCCCGCTTCAAGCAGAGGATTTGTCATTCCCGATACGCGCTGCATGGCTGCGACAGACTCCGATATGCGCGATCTCTTGATCCGTTGCGCGGACAACAGACGCAGCTTTCTCAATTGCGAAAGCTGTTGAAATGTGTAGGTTTCCAGAGTGTCGATGAGTCCGGCCCGCTCCCAGCCTTGCAATTGGCGAGCGGAAACTTGCAGGATTCGCAAAACATCTTGACGGTTGTATCGGGTCACGGATAAGTGCTCGCAGGTACCGTCTCTCGCAATGATTATGCAGTGTTTGAGCGGCGATCGCAACAGGAATTGATAAATTTCCTAGGAAAAGCCGGTACCAAATTCCCCTTGTCGCTGACTTAGTTTCTTGCAAGCGATCATCAATCGAGCGGCTGGCAGACCGGGCACCAGAATGTCGTTCGGGCACTTAGGCCGTGCTTGCGCATTTCAATCGCGTTGCCGCAGCGGCGGCACGGTTTTCCGTCTCGCCCATAAACCCACAAACGCGCTGAAGGATTCAACGTATTTGCAGTGCGTCGCATTCCAGCATAGGTTGAGATTTGTCCGCTTTCCTGTTCAGCAACATTGGCTTGCAGCACTTGCCTCGCCGTGCAGACGATCTGCTCCAGCTCTTGTTGCCGCAACGTTCCGACCTGCCGAAACGGGTTCACTCCGCATAGGAAGCAAATCTCCGATTTGTAGATGTTGCCGATTCCAGCCATCACGTGCTGATTCAGCAGCACCTCGGCGATCTGTTCGTTCGCGCGCTCACGAACGCCCTCTATCGCCTCGGCGAAATCGAAGTCTTTCGCCAGCAAGTCCGGCCCAAGTCCAGAAATGGTCGTCTTCTTCAGCAGGGATGCAGCAGAATGAAGCTCGGCGACGGGAACATTAAACGCGACCCCCATCCATTCCGCCGTTTCAATCACGATACGCATATCGCGTCTTGCCTTGCGCCATCGCTCGCCGGGGCGGTACAAGTGCCAGGAGCCATTCATCCGCATGTGGGTCAAAAGGATTAAATCGCCAGAAAAGAACATCAGCAACCATTTCGCGCGCGACTCGACGCGCTCCACAGTTCGCCCAGCAATCGCAAAGTCATCGTCCACACGCGCCAGGTGAGCGTAAGCTGTTTCAAATCTCGTGACTGGTCTTCCCGCCAATGCACGATTCAACGCGCGGGCTGACCGGAAGATGGTGTCGCCTTCCGGCACCGCTATTGCACCTCAGGCAGCGGAACAGCTATGGCATCGCCAGCAAGCGATGGCATCGGCATGCGATGTAAATTGAACCCCATCGGCGAGGAATGAAAGCCAGCATCCAACAAGAATCGGGCAAGAAAATGGTCTGCTAGCGGAACATCGTTCACCGTCGCCAGCAGCATTCCAGCGGGCCGTACACCGCCACGCGCCTGCAAGTCACGCTGCCCTAACTCGGCAAGAAAATTCGCCAGATCGCGCGCGGCGTGACTTCGATCCGGCTCATCCGATGGCAAAAAAGCGATCAGGTTTGGATTGTTGCGGCGGATGTAGGCGACGAGTTCGCCATTGCGCAGAACAACGCGCGCGCCCACCGCCCGCGCCAGAGTTCGTGTCCCAGTTTCCCGCACTAGCTCCGCTTTACCCGAGCCATCGTTTCCAGATTCAGTCTCTGAGACGATCGAGAGAGCTGGCCAACGCAGGACCGAACCATACAGATTCGCAGGATCGGTTGCTGCAAGCGAAACCATTTCGGGCTTTTCCGGGGACCGATCGGACCGCAACGAGCGCAGTAGGTCGAGAGCGGAGGGCAACGCGAACTGCGCCCCGCCCAAGCCCGCCACAAAGTATCCTCGCCGCACCCGGCCGGACTCCTCCAGTGCCTTCAGCACGTCGTAAACCGCGCTAAAGCCGCCGGAGACGTTTTCAAGTAGCATCGTTTCGCGTGTGACAATTCCGTGCCGCTTCAGCAACTGCAATGCAAGCGCGTGGCTTCGTGCTGTCGAAGATACCTGGACCGCACCGGGTGAATCGACCAGTGTCCAGCGGCCCTGCGCGCTTGGCGCGAACGTCCGCCGCGATCGGAAATGTGCCTGCACGTGTTGTCGCGATGATGAACGCGTATTCGCTCGACGGCTCATGTAAGCGCGCAGCGCGTGGAAAGTGTCGTTCGTCACCAGTCCTGTCCAGACCAGACTCCACAACGCATCAAGCGTTTCACCTGCATATCCGCCGCCGACTGCTTCATGCAGTTCCGGAAAAAACATCGCGCCGCGCGTGTTCAGCAGACTGAGAACTTGTTTCTGATTCTCCTCGAGACTGTTCTGTAACTGATTCAGTTGCAATTTCGAGTTGGAGGAGTGAAGCTCCGTCAGCTTTTCCGCAAGATAAAGCGCGATCCGACCGTCGGTTTCGCCGAGCGGTTCAACGCCGCACCAGACAATTTCTCCCGCGCCAATCAACGTGTCCAAATCGCCCGGTTGATAGCCCACAACGCGAGCCGGCAAAATTTCGCTTTCGATCAAGGAAGCAGGCAACGGCGCGCCTTGCAGTTGATCGACCGCGTCCAACACCGCATCGAGGCCACGGCGGCGATGCAGGCATCCGTGCCAA
>JBOGLY010000361.1:0-4165 GCA_050746425.1 Acidobacteriaceae bacterium | reverse complement strand
CTGTTGGAATGCTATTTTCGAGCTGCGGATGCGAGATGAGAAACAGATTCCCTCCGGGAATGACAGGAAAGAACGGCAGAAGCAAGGGCCCTCCGTTCCGGTCGGGATGACAGACCTGGTTATTGCGGCAGGCCTTAATTACAAGACTGCTTCTAGTCTTTGGTGGCAGCGGGACCGGCTTCGGCGAATGTGCTGGCGCCTGGGTGAATCACGGCTGGCTGCAGACCAACCTCTGGCCCCTTGAGGGGTAGCGACGGCGCCAGACTGGCGGGCCGCTCCAATCCTTCATACGTAATGCGAAGGGTGGTGCCGAAGCGCTGGTAGTGTCCATATTTCACAATCTCTCTCAGGTGGACGTCGCTGGGCAGACAGTCTTTACAGTTCTTAAAGTGCAGGACGGCTTCCGCGCGCGTATACACAGGAAACCAGAATTTTCCGTCGATCTGCTGGCGATAGGTGGTAAAGGGAATGGAAAGGTCTTCCTGCCCGCGCCGGGTATCGTCGGGAATGTTCTTGCCGCTGGTCACGACAATCTGGAAGTCCCTGGCGTCGACCCAGATGCGACCTTCAAAGTAGCGCTTGCCTTTTTCCACGTGCCGCGGAGTTACATCGAACGCATACGTGTTCACCTGGGTGCCCATCTCATCGATCCGCTCCATTCCCGCGTAGATCACGCGATATTGCCCTACATCTTCGGTGGTCAGGGTAAACGGGAGGCGATGTTCAATGTCATCGAAATCGGCCGGGCTGAGCAGGGCGCGAGTCAATGTGTTGTCTGGCGCGTAGACAACGCGCTCCTGCTTCTGCCCGGATGGACTCAACACAATGTCGTCTACCTGTAGATATTCTCCGTCGATGCTGCCGTTGTCCTCGATCGAGTCCAACTGGACGCTGCGGCGGTATGTGTAATTTTCCAGCGCCTGCTTGAACTGGCTCTCCTGCATGGCAAAGCGGCAAACGATTTCCTGCGGCGTAATGCCTTTCGGTTGAGACCTGTCCAGGGGGCCAAAGCCGGAATCTCGCGGCGCGGAAATAAATCCTGGCAAGCTGGCTTCGGACGATGATGAAGAGTGCGACGGAGGTTGGGAAGTGGCGGGAAAAGCGACTCCGGTCGATAGCGAAAGTAAGAAGATCCCCAGCCATGCAGCGACGCGCGGCACTGTCGCTGACAACGAGCGGTCCGACTCCGACACCCGAAAGAACAGTCGTTGGGCCGTGCAAAAAGAAATCACGTCGAACCTCGGATGCGAGACAGGTGGGGATACGAGGCAAGTGTGCGAACACCTCGAATGCCCTTTTTCACCATAGACGACAGAAGCCAGAGCTTATGATGCCTTTTGCCTGTCCTGTGTTACCAGAGTTACTAGATGGTTAACACCAAAATCGTTGCGGGGAGGCGCAATCGCGGGCAATCAGGTGACACGGTTGTACGCACATAGAGGTCGTCCGCAAGTCGAAACGTGGGGCCGTAGTAGCATTCGGGCAGGAGAGACGGTGACGTTTAGCAGGTCCAGCAAATCGAAGGCGTCCGGCAAGCGACAACGAGAACCGCTCGATGCCGCCGCGCTTTACGAATATGCCGTGCGTAGCCTGGGCCGCAAAATGCGCACCGTCGCCGAACTCAAGCGCCTGATGCGGACCCGCGCTGAACCGGGAGAGGCCGGCGAGGCGGCAATGGATGCTGTCGTGATGCGCCTGAAAGAACTGCACTATCTCGATGACACTCGCTATGCCGCCGACTACACGCGCATGCGCATGGACAATGAACGCTTCGGGCGGCGTCGCGTACAGCAGGACCTGATCCAGCGCGGTGTTCACCAGCAAATCATCGGAAACACCCTGGACGCTGCCTACTCGGAGCTGCCGGAAGCCGATCTTGCCCGTCGTTACATTGAAAGGAAGCGCCTGCGCAGGCCGACCAATGAGAAGGAAACGGCGCGGGTAGTCCGCAGCCTGGTGCGCGCCGGGTTTTCCATGGGAACCATTTTCCCGCTTTTGAAAGCGTGGAAAGTGGAAGACTCGACCCTTGAAGCCGTCTCCGAAATCGACCTCGATACGCCGGAATAGACAAGCGAATCTGTCGTCCCTGAAGCCGCCGCGGCGACCTCAGGACGTCGCGGCCTGGCAGCAAAACGTAAGGTCCTTCGCTTCCGTCGCTGCGGCAACTTACACTCAGGACGACAATTTCTTTCGCGGCCCACTCAAGCCAAACCACGCCAACGGGCATAAAATCGCCCGCCGGGGACCCCGGGTTTCGGCTTGAATGGGGCACCCGCGTGCTCGCGCGTCGGCTTGCTTCGTCATTCGCCGCCGCTTTTGGTAGGCTGGGTAAGGTCTTCGCGCGCAATGATTGCGAAGCTTGAGCAGCCAGGACGAAGTGACCGTAAAGCAAAGCGACAATTGGAGGCAATACCTGCCGGGTGGGATGTTCTGGCAGACGCTCACCGCCGCCACAGTGGCTGAGTTTGCCGTGCTGATTGGATTCACGACTTTCTTCCTGGGGTACGGGCTGATCCCGTACCTGGGCGGATCGGTGATCGGACTGGTCGGCGCGGACGAGCCGCGCTACGCGCAAATCGCGCGGGAAATGCTGACCCGGCACGACTTTATCACTCCTACCCTGTACGGAAAGCCGTGGCTCGAAAAGCCGGCTCTTTATTATTGGCGGGCCATGTTCGCCTTTAAAGACTTCGGCGTGCATGGCTGGTCGGCACGGCTGCCATCGGCGGAATTCGCCTTTATTCTGGTCGTCCTGATCTACCTGCACATGCGCCGGTTTCGTCCGGGTGGTCAACTGGATGCCGCGTTAATTACCGTATCGTGCGCAGGAATCATCGGCTTTGCGCGCGGCGCATCGACGGACATGCAACTGGCCGCGCCTTTCTGCATTGGCATGCTGGGCTGGTATGCCTGGTACGAGACGGACAAGAAATTCTGGTTGTTCGATCTTTATTTTTTCGGCGGCGCAGCCACGCTTGCCAAAGGCCCGGTCGCGCCGCTGATGGCCTGTTGCATCATTCTGCTTTTTGCGGCACTGCGGAATGAGTGGTCTTTGTTGCGCCGAACCGTTTGGATTCCCGGAATCGTGCTGTATCTGGCCATGGTGCTTCCGTGGTTCATTGCGGTACAGCATCGAAACCCGCAATTTCTACGGGTATTTTTCTGGGAACATAACCTGGAGCGTTTCGCCACCGACCGCTTCCGGCATGAGCAGGCGTATTGGTACTACTTTGCGATTATGGCGCTGGCGTTGCTGCCCTGGCTAGCGCTGGCGTGGGCCGCCTGCTGGGATGCTGTGCGCAATTCTGTCGATGAGTGGAAGGTGCGCCGCAACCCGGATCGTTATGTCGGCAACCCGCGGGCTGGCGATGCCTTTCCTGAGTTCCTTGTATTGTGGGCCGCGTTCCCCATCGTATTTTTCAGCTTTTCGCAGTCGAAACTTCCCGGATACATTCTGCCCGCCGTGCCGCCGATCACGATTCTTTGCGGGGATTATCTGAACCGCATACGAAAGCGCTGGCTGAAGATGCCGCTCGTGGCCATGCATGCGATTGTCGTTGGCGGCCTGGTTGCCGCGACGCTTGTGCTTCCCATGGTTCTGATTCACTCGAACCAGTGGCCTCCGGGACGGGTCATCGCCGCCGCCATTATGGAAGGCGCGGCGGTCGCGATTGCGATTCATGTAGTGGTCATCCGCTTTGGCATCGTCAGGCTGCGCATTGCGACTCTGATCCCTGTGGCGCTGATCCTTGTCTTTCTACTGGGCACGCGCAACGGCACGCTGCTCGATCAGAAATATTCGGCACGAACGTTGGCGCACGAATTGGTTGCGCTGCCGGATGCTCCCCGCGCGGTTGCCGTGTACCGGGCACGACGCGATGTGCAATATGGGCTTGGTTTCTATCTGAATGAGAGGATTTTGAACTACCAGCAGTCAGGGGTGCCGGCCGGCGCGCATTTGCTGGTGGTGCAGAATTACGCAAATCACCAGGAACAGCAGCGCTCCCAGGACCAACTGCAAAAGCTGCTTGCAGGACGCAAATACGAGCCCTTGTTTTACTACCGTCCGCAGGACCTGACGGTTTATCGAGTGGCTCCGGAGTCGCAGTGAGCCTCGTCGGGCGCGCTGAAGGACCCCCGGGTCGCCGAGGGTGAACAGCAGGTC
>JBOGLY010000360.1:0-4165 GCA_050746425.1 Acidobacteriaceae bacterium | reverse complement strand
AACACCGTCACCGGCTTCGCAGGCTGCTGCAGGACAGGGTCGGGAAATTTCACGATCGGATAAATCATTGAGACAATCTTGTCTTTCCAGTTTCTCGCGGATCAGAATTTACGAATCTGATCGCAGTACCCTTCATAGTTTCGCATCATTTCGCGGAGGGAGTCGCCGCCAAACTTTTCGATTGCAAGCTTCGCCAGCGTCAGAGCCACCATGGCCTCCGCCGCAACTCCGGCTGCGGGGACGACGCAAACGTCGGAGCGCTCGTAGGCTGCTTTTACTTCCTCCCGCGTTTCGAAACTGACCGACCCCAACGGCCTGCGCAGCGTTGAGATGGGCTTTAAATAGCCGCGCACGATGACATCTTCTCCGTTTGAGATGCCGCCTTCAATTCCGCCAGCATTGTTTTGGTCGCGCACAAAGCGTGTGTGATGCGCCGCCTCCTTCTCAGCCGAGTAATGGATCGCGTCATGCACCACTGATCCGAACGCGGCAGCAGCGGTGATGCCCCGCCCGATTTCGACAGCCTTGACCGCCTGCAGCGACATGACTGCGGCAGCGAGCAAACCGTCCAGCCGTTCATCCCAGTTGGCGTAGGTCCCCATGCCCGGAGGCACCCCATGCGCAACCACTTCAAACACTCCGCCGACGGAGTCGCCCGTGCGAAGCGCCTGATCGACTTCGGCTTTCATGCGCTGCTCCGAGGCATTGTCGACGCAACCGAGCAACACTTCATCGCGCGATTGCAACGCGAGAATTTCCACCCAGCTTGCGTCGCGATCCAGCTCCGCGTGGCCAACACGGATGACATGGCTGGCGATGCCAATTCCCAAGGCATCCAGCAACTGTTTGGCCATCGCTCCAGCCGCAACCCGCGCCGCGGATTCTCGGGCCGACGCGCGTTCCAGTACGTACCGCGCATCGGGAAAATCGTATTTCAGGGCCCCCGCCAGGTCGGCATGTCCCGGCCGTGGCGATGCAACGGCCTTGTGTTTGGAAGGATCGCCGGCTGAGACCGGCAATACCTCTGTCCAGTTTTTCCAGTCGCTATTTTCTATGCGAATCGAAATGGGCGAGCCAATGGTTTTCGCGTGGCGAACGCCGGAAAGAATCTGCCCGGTATCGCGCTCGATTTTCATGCGGCCCCCGCGCCCGTAACCTTGCTGGCGGCGCCACAATTCGCGGTTCATTTTGGCTTCGTCAATGGGTACGCCGGCGGGCAGGCCGGAAAGCGTTGCAATCAGGCATTCGCCGTGGGACTCCCCAGAAGTGGCAAAACGGAACATGTAGTATTCCTTTAACTATGTCTTCTAACCAACTGTAGAATAGGCGTGATCATAGGGGAAGATGGCATATCGAATCAAGAATTCGTCGTCCAGCGAAGCCAAGGAGCTCAGTATTTCAAAGAGAAAAGCGAATGCCAAGGTTCTTCGCTTCGCTCAGAATGACGGGCATAATCGCGAAGTACAGCAAGCCTCGATCCGATCTAACTTTTCGACAGCCATTTGTACTGTTCCGCCGACAGGGGCACGACAGACAATCTGCCTTGCCGCACGAGCGGTGAATCGCGAAACAACTTCTCAGCTTTTATTTCAGTCAGCGTCTTCGGCGAAATTGTCTTGCCGAAACGAATGCGGACCAGCGGAATTTTCGGATCGCTCGCGTTTACACTGACGACCGTTGCTGTTCCGACCGCGGACCGTTCCTCGCCGGTGTGATAGATCACCAGCCGGTCCTTCGGCTTCATCTCGCGCAAATGTTTCACCGCCGCAGGATTTGTGACTCCATCCCAAACTGTCTCGCCGTCGCGCTTCAAGTCGCTTACAGAATACGCGTCCGGCTCCGTTTTCAGCAGATAAGCCATTTTAGATTTTCGTCGCCTCATCCTGCGCCAGGAATGCCCGCGTGTTTACCAGAGGACGCTCCAACGCGCGCACGCGCTCGATGTACATTGGCGGAGCCGCGCCTTCCGTTGGAGGTAGGCATGCTTCCTGGATGGCCAGCATCTTGGCCTCCGCGTCGTCCAGGTAATGGAGCAGCACCGCTTCGGCGATCATGGGCAGCTTCGGCGAACCGAACTCGTGCGATCCATGATGGCTCAGAATTATATGTTCGACCAGGGTGTGCATCTGACGGGGAAATCCAGGCAGTCCTTTCACTTTTTCGTCGAGCAGGCGCGCGGCGATGGAAATGTGGCCGATCAGCTGGCCTTCGAGCGTGTACTCAAAACCGCGCTCCCAGCTCAGTTCATAAATCTTCCCGATGTCGTGCAGCACCGCGCCGGTGAGCAGGAGGTCGCGATGAATAAGAGGGAAATGACTGGCGGCCAGATCGCAGAACCGGACCAGATCGACAACATGCTCAAGAAGACCACCAATCCAGGCATGGTGCATAAACTTCG
Source organism: Acidobacteriaceae bacterium (assembly GCA_050746425.1). Classification (GTDB taxonomy): domain Bacteria; phylum Acidobacteriota; class Terriglobia; order Terriglobales; family Acidobacteriaceae; genus JAKAAZ01. The sequence goes on along the minus strand of JBOGLY010000360.1, from coordinate 1,767 downwards.
CAGCCGGGGCGGCGCGGTAACGGCGGGCAATCTCCGGATCGTCGAGGAATGCAAACACGAGTCGCTTCAAGTCTGGATCGGTAAAACTGTCGATCGAGCGGCGAAGTTCCGTCCAGAGCGCATCTATGTCTCGCGTCGTCTTGCGCTGGAAGTCGCCCAGATCGATTTGCGCCGGATCGACCCGAGCGATCTCCACGACTTTCAATTGAAGCTTGCCATTGAATTCGTCCACGCAGGCGCGCACATCGACGAAATCGTTCTGGTCGAATTTTGCCGCCCACATCTCGGCGTTGTCCCAGAGGCGGCCTTCGATGCGGCCAGAGCGGTCGCACAAAGTGAGCGAAAGGTATTTTGAGTTGCCATCGTTGCGGTCGCGCAGTTGCTTTTGCGCCACCAGGAAATGCGAGCGAACATTCCGGCCGCGGTGTTTGGCGGCGTCGGCAAGGAAAAAATCTTTCATGCGCTCCTTATTCGGAATACAGGGGCAGGCGGAATTTCCCGGGCCTCGTAAAATCCCAGGTCTCAGAATCGAGACCTGGGGCACCCAGGTATTTCTGCGTCACCGCGACTAGGGCTGGGTGGAGGAAGAACTGGACGAAGAGGAGGATCCACTGCCATCCTCATTCTGCTTGTTCTCATTCTTCTTCTGGTCGCTCAGGCGCGTCTTTTTGCCGGTCCGGACGTGTACTTTTTTCTTCTTTTTCTTCGCCGCGGTCGCGCCATTCAATCCCAGCGGGGCCGACTCCATCTGTCTTGTTTGCGCTTCGGCGATTGTCAACGGAGCGGGCCGGGCATTGTCATACTTGACTTTTTTCACCCTGGGAGCGCGCTTGCGACGCTTCTTCTCCGCCGACTTCTTGCGCGCCTCGTCGCTGAACCGGGTTTTTCGGACTTTTGGCTGCGTGATCAGCGGCGTGTGCTCCAGGTCGGGACCCAATGGCTGCACATCCGTCGGTGGGGCAACATCGGCCGTGCTGGTTGGATTTAGCGGCGACGGCGGCGTGGGCGCATTCGCGGATGAAGCTACCTGCTCGACCGATACAGGCGGCGTAGGCGCGCGACCGTAGCGGAACTTCTCCCGCTTTGGCTCGCGATGTTTTCTCGCCTTCATTCGAGCGGACGGATTGGCGGCGGTTGCCAGGTTCCCCGGCGCGGTTGCGGAGGCCAACTGAGTGGGTGCTTTCGCATGAGCGGCGCCGCGACCATAGCGCCCGACCCGCGTCTCATAGCGGGCCTTGATCGTTTTCTTCTTCTTTTTCGGTTGAGGGGGGACATAGGCCGCAAACGTCGGTTTGGTTTCGTTCGGACTCGCGGCTGAATCTACGTATCCGGGCCGTATGTCTATGTATGCCTCGTTGCGCAGGCGGGTCAGATATTGACGCACTGCGGGCCCGATCTTTTGCATGTAGATCGCCTGCTCAATTTGAGGCTCAACCTTTTGCAAGGGGGCCAGACCGCCGGGAATATGCTGAGTGACCTGCAGAATAATGTAGCCCTGCCGGGTGCGGATGGGCGCGGTATAGCCGCCGGGAGGCAGATCGAACGTCTGGTCTTCCAGCACCTTGGCCAGCGCGCCGCGGCGAAAGTCGCCCAGGTCGCCGCCCTGCTGCGCCGTGGGGCCTTTGGAATACTGCTTGGCCAGATCGGTGAAACTGGCGCCGGCTTTCAACTTGGCTTCCAGTTGCGTGGCCTGGGCATCGGCGGCGGCAAGTTGCTCGCTGGTGGCGTTCTCGTCGGTTGGAATCAGAATCTCGCTCAGGTGTATGG
>JBOGLY010000359.1:0-4182 GCA_050746425.1 Acidobacteriaceae bacterium | reverse complement strand
GAGATAATCGAACGCCTGAATAATCAGATAGGCTGTCAGCTCGACGTCGTCATTTTCGGCCTTATGAAACCAATGGCGGGGACCATCGTTCTGCGCGTTGTGGATGCACCCGTAACCAAGCCAGACTTGATGATAATAGGCAAGAATAGCCCTGGCCTCCGCCGTCATATTCAAGGCTAGAAGAGCCCTAGAATCGCCGTACTGATCGCGCACATAAAACATAGGATAGATTTGTCCGGCGCAGATAGGCCCCATTTGCGATTGCTGTCCCAGCAATAACGTGACTACATCGTCGATGACCGGCTCGACAGGAACATCTGTGTGGCGTTGCGACGCCCGCCATCTGACCTCGGAGAGCCGCGATTGCCAATATCGGCGCGTCTTTAGCAGAGACTGTGGTGCTGGGCTTATAAGTGCGCGATCAGTCGACTTGAAGCATTCCTGGACGCTCGTACCTGCCGCTATCCAAATTTCGGAATCGCCTGCCGGCAAATAGAGCAATATTTCATGGGGAGGGGTGTTCTCTGCGAGACCGCGCCGGTAAGCAGTCTGGATCGCGTTATCGCGAATTTTTACGCGCGACTGTTTAGGAAATACGAGCTGAATAATAAAAGGATCCGAAGATTTAAAGTCACCGAAGATATCCGTGCCATAAGGCCAGCGTCCCAGAAGCGCATTGTGCTTCTCGTAACTCGCTGAATAGTCGGTTAAACGCGGTCCCTTCACGGAAAAGGCAAGCTCAACACTCGAGGAAATCACACGCCTCAGACAAGGTTCACCATCCTCTAGAAAATCGACAATCTCGCCGACTGGCTCCAATCCGGCATAGAGCTTGTGATGCCATATTGTGGTCCCTTGCTCTCGCGACGAAATCGTCCGGATATTCACGGGTGCCATCAATGTCATCGTCAATAGATTAGGGGAGCTGATCCATGGCGCGCGAAAGTAGATGATGTTCGGCCCGAGCTCATGGACCATCGCTCGGCCATTCCCTAGAACATGAGCGCTTTCATCCTTGTTTCCAACTTGCCAAACGCGTTCGTGAACCAGCCGCACGGCGGGGGACTCACTCCAAACGCGTGGTGCACCGCTCGCGACAGCCAGCGTGTTTCCAAAGGCCTTTGAGGATAATAGCGTGAACGCCCCAGAAATCATTCCCGTGTTCAATTCCCGGCGTGTAATTTTCCCCGATTTCTGCCGATCCGCATCATTGTTGTTCATTCCAACACCGAATTGTTCAAGAGCGCGCGCGGAGAATGATCTCCCCGGAACTGCTACATTTCAAGTTGTATTTCCCTGGATAACACTTCCTTCAGATCTCTTCTTCGAAGTATCAACCATGTATCGATGGTCGGGAAGACCCTCCGCTGAGTAAGAGCTTTCGCCATCAGTTGTCGACGTGCGCGAAACGCCGGCTCCATGGGGCGACGATCGCCGTGGCACCTGAAATAACAGCCTCGCGGAGTCGGTCGCGTTACCTGGAATCGGGCCGGTGGTTGCCTGTGCATGCAGCGATGCCGCAATTGGCAGCGGTGAGACTATCGCCGCAATTTGCAAGAATTCGGTGCAACGAAACCTATGCATCGCACTCCTCCCAACCGTTCAAGGTCCCACCTGGAACAATGTCACTTTAGTATTGCAATATAAGCGCGGAAGGACAGTCGTGTCAAGAAAAAGAGAGAGCGGTCTCTCATTTGAGATGCCGCTGAATAAATCGGCGGCGGATGCCTTTATATAAATCGGATGATACCAGTCGGCGACTTGCGCCATCCCTAATTGTTAACTCCATAGACTGAGGTTGATATTGACACTTGTTCTCCGTGAATGTAAGGTTTTAATGCAATAATGAGAGACCGGTTCGCTGAAGGAGAATCGCAATTGAGTTCGGAAAGTGAATGGAGAAGAAGATGAGTATATTGGCGTCCGTGAATCGATTTGCCCGACAGGCGCTGGAGGGTGGGGAAGGAATTCTGCGGCTTGCGCCGACCTGGGTTCCAAGGTCATATCTCGTGCCGGGAAGAAGGCTGAAGCTCGATTCACGGGACCTCTACGCCTACGGAGCGCATCGCGGGGGCATCGATGAGCGCTGGATCGCTTCGACGACCTCCGCAATGAATGAAAATCGCACGGCGGACGAGGGACTGAGCTATGTGGTTTCCGAGGGACAGCAGGTTACGCTCAAAGAAGCCGTAGAAGAGGAGGGCCCTCGTCTAATTGGGCGCGCGATGTGGGAAACCTATCATCGTTGGCCCGTCTACAGTAAATTTTTCGACAATCTTGGCCCCATTCCGCACCATCTCCACCAGAGCGGGGACCAGGCAAAGCTGGTAGGACGCGAAGGCAAGCCAGAGGGATACTATTTTCCACCCCAGTTGAACCCAACCTTCGGCAACTTCCCGCATACTTATTTCGGGCTTGAACCGGGTACTGCAAAAGAAGACATTCAAAAGTGCCTTGCGCGCTGGAACTATGGCGACAACGGAATCCTCGACTTCTCCAAGGCCTACCGGTTAAAGCCTGGAACAGGATGGCTGGTGCCACCGCGGGTATTGCACGCTCCGGGATCGTTGCTGACCTACGAGCCGCAGTGGGGTAGCGATGTACTCTCCATGTTTCAATCGATGGTCGACGGACGCCAGGTAAAGCGTGAACTGTTGATTCAGGATGTTCCGAGTGGGAAGCAGGATGATATAGGCTTTCTGGCCGATCTCGTGGACTGGCCTGCAAACGTAGATCCAAACTTCAAGCGCAACCACTACATCGAACCGATTCTGGGAAGCGGCTCTAAGGCCGAGTGCTATGTTGACAGATGGGTTGTATATGGCAGAATCCATGGCGAGCAGCGCTTCAGCGCGAAGGAACTGACAGTCGCGCCCGGGGCGCGCTGCAATATTCGCGATAACGGTGCCTATGGTCTCATCGTAACCCAGGGCCATGGGATGATCGGTAAGCTGGGCATCGATTGTCCCTCCCTCATTCGCTTCGGACAGATGACGGAAGACGAAGTGTTCGTCTCGTATGAAGCCGCAACCACGGGTGTGTTTTTTGAGAATCGTTCGCAGACGGATCCTTTAGTAACTCTCCGCTATTTCGGCCCCGATGTTCACTCCGACATGCCGAACGTGGGTGACCATATGCACGGGCTCCTCAATAGCCGATAGATTGCAGTGCCGAGGAAGAAGAAAGAGGGGCTGAGCTAATGCGACAACAGCACTTTGAAGAAAAGAACGATCGGATCCGGCAACGTTTTCTGGAAATGAAAAAATCATCTCCGGAAAAATTAGATGCGCGATTAAACCTTTCCTGGAGCAACTGGGGTTTCGGCAGAGAGGATCTAGCCGAATCGGCGAAGAGGCTTCAGAAGGCCGCTGTCCCGTTTATCGAACTGCACGGCAACCACTATGGTCCCGATCTTGGTTACAAGGCCGATGCGACCCTGAACCTTCTCGCCGATCACGGACTGCGGGTCTCCGGCGTTTGCGGCATGTTCTCCGCGGATAATGATTTGTCGAGCAATCGCGCTGTCTGCCGTCAAGCTGCAGTCGATTATTTGCGTCGTGAAATTCCCTTCACACAGGAAGTAGGCGGCTCGTATTTGCTGGTGGTGCCCGCCGCCGTGGGCAGACCGAGGGCCTACGATGACCAGGAATTCGACCGTTCCGCCGAGACACTGGCGATGTGTGCCGATTGGTTTGTCGAATATGGAATCGAGGCCGCCATTGAACCGATCCGGTCTGCTGAAACCAGTTTGGTTCACACGGTCACAGAAGCGAAGCGATACATTGAAGCCATCGACCATCCTGGCATCGCCCACATCAATGGCGACGTTTATCACATGCAATCGGAAGAAAGCCACATTGGCGAAGCCGTTCTGGATGCCGGTGACAAGCTGGTCAATCTGCATTTCGCCGACAGCAACCGCTGCGCGCTGGGCGATGGCTCGATGGACGTTTGCACCATCATTCGCGCCTTGTATCTGATCGGCTATAACCGGGAAGGAAGGTTTGTGACCTTCGAACCGCTGGGACCCGGCGGCGATCCCTATCCGGCGATGTACGGAAGGCCGGATACAAGCAAGCTTGACGCTCTCGTCACCAAAAGTATTCGATATTTTCACGAGTGCGAAGAACTGGTTCTTTCCATTTGACTCTACGCAGTTCCGTAAGAGCAGCTATCTAGGTC
>JBOGLY010000358.1:0-4191 GCA_050746425.1 Acidobacteriaceae bacterium | reverse complement strand
CCATTGGGGCCGGACTGCGCACTACAGACGAACGGTGACGACGGCACGCCGCAATATCCGGCCGGTCCCGGTTACGATCTGGCGACTGGCCTTGGATCGGTAGACGCAGCCGTACTGGTGAACGACTGGGGATCCATCGCGTTTCAACCAACCGCCACCACGCTGCATCTTTCCAGCAGCAGCATCGTACATGGCGCGCCAATCATGATGACAGCTTCCGTGGCGCCGTCTTCCGGCTCCGGAACGCCGACGGGAAATGTTGCGATCCTGACCAACGCACCCTTGCCGGCAAGTGCGTCGCAGGGGTTCATCTCCTTGACAAACGGAGCGGGCAGCGCCAGCATAGATCCCCTGCCGGGTGGGGAGTACCAGGTGACAGGCCGCTACAGCGGAGATGGAATTTTCGCGACCAGCACATCTTCGCCGCAGTCGCTGACGGTGACGCCGGAGAATTCCAATATCAATTTTTCGATGACCAGCAACGGAAGTGCGATCGCGAATGGAGGAAGCATAGCCTACAACGCGCCGCTGACGCTGAATGTTCAGCCGATCGGCGTCAGCGTCGCTGCCGGAAAAGGCGCCGTCGCCGGGAAAACTGATGGGAACGCTACTGGCAGCGCACGGTTCACAATCGATACGACGACGGCGACGGTGGCGCTGAGCGGCAATGGCGTCGCAAGCTGGACGCCGCCCGCGCTGGCGATTGGGACGCACACAGCCAGCGCGAGCTATGGAGGGGACGCCAGCTTCAATGCTTCCTCCGCCGCGCCGGTCAAGTTCAGCGTGCGCAAAGGAAGCGCGTTTCTGAATCTGAACATAGTCGCACCCGAGTTGTTGACACAGCCAGCGTACGACGTAGCTCCCGGAGGAAGCTTGACGTTGGCCGCACAGGTGGGCCCAGGAAGCGGATTGTCTTCCCCGCCGGGAACGGCTGCACCGACAGGTACAGTCACTGTTTGCCTGGGGACAAATATAAGCCTCACCGCAATTTGTCAAAGTCCAACATATTCCGAGACTGTCGCCCTCAGCCCTACAAGCGGGCTATATAGCCTGTATTCAACGGCAACGGTGACGTTTACGAATCTGGCTGCCGGCGATTACGTTCCCACACTCACTTATAGCGGGGACGCAAACTGGCAAGCCGGAGATTTGTACTATATAACTACCATCTTCGTCACGCCCATCGCTTCGATGCCGGCTTCAACGACAAATCTGAGCATCTCCCCGACCAGTATCTCGGGAACGCAGGACGCGCAACTTACAACGACCGTGTCGGGACCGGTGGGAGCGACTGTAGCTCCCACAGGATTCGTTGACTACTTCAACAATGGAAATTTTTTGACTTACGATATCCTCACTCCCGCGAGCACCGGCGCGACCAGTTCCGTCACATTCTCGCTGAGTGCGGGATCGTTCTGGAACAGCGGGGCGAACCAGTTGACCGCAATATACCTGGGCGATGCCAATTACGGGTCTTCGACCAGCAATGTCGTCAACATTACCGCGACTCAAACGAACGTGAGCAATTTCACGCTTGCCCCGCAACTGTCAGAAGTCACGGTGCATCCGGGCAGTTCGGGAACCGTTGGCATCAATCTTGCTCCTCTGTTTGGATTCAGCAACACGGTGGCTCTTGCTTGTGCGCCATCCTCCAGCCAGGTCAGTTGCACTTTGAATCCCGCCACGGTGATGGTATACGGTCAAACGACGGCCACGATGACCGTCGACGCGGCGGCGGGGAGCGACCGGAACGCTCCGCTAAGTCGGCAAAGACAGTCCGGCGGACCGGAGGCGGCGGGAATGCTGGCGTTCGGCCTATTGTTCGCGTGCGGGGGAGCGCATCGCAAGCTGCGGCGAAGCGCGCTGATTTGCCTCTGCCTGTTCGCGGGAATGGTGACGGTCAGTTGCGGCGGAGGGAGTGCCCCGCCGCCTCCGCCGCCACCCGGACCGACACCCTCGGCTGTCTATAGCGTAATTGTGACTGGAACTGCGAATGGCATAGTGCACAATGCGAAGATCACGGTAGTGGTTCAGTAGTTCAACGCATCGGGCTGTGTGCTGACGCATCCGTTACTCACTGCGATAAATCCGCCAACCACAGTAGAATATAAATTCAGGCTTATTTTTACGAACTATCGTCGGGCGGCCATTGCACTCACCGGCATCGGTGCCTCCTTAAATCCGCGACGAGACCGTACGGAAGCCACAAGTTGAATCCATGAATATTGCTGCACCAGAATATTTTTCACCTATCGGGAACAGGAAGAAATGAAGGACAACACAACCAGAAAAGTCGAGCTGTTCGACACCAGCCTTCGCGACGGAATGCAACAGCCGAACCTTGAAATCTCCGTGCCGAACGCGGTCAGCCTGCTTCAGCGCATGGGTTCTTTTGGCGTGCATTTCGCGGAGATCGGTTTTGCGGGCGCGAACCAATTTGTGGAAAACCTGACCGGCGCTCTCGAATCAATCGACACGGGCGCGATGAAACTGGCTCTGTTCGGGCGATCGCGCGGTCGCGGCACCAGGGTGGAAGATTGGCCGGACGTGCAATTCATGGTGCGCCACAAGCAGCGCGTTCCGGTCGCGGTGGTGGTGGTCAAATCCAGGCTTCTCGATGTCACAAGGTCGCTTGAAACCACTCCGGAAGAAAACCTGCTGATGGCCTACGAAACCATTGCGTGCCTGCAGGACCATGGCCTTGAAGTGTTCGTGGATTTCGAGCACGCGATGGATGCAACTTGCGGGCGCCGGGAAAATGGACTCCCATGCGACGCGGATTTCAACAAACGCAGCATGGATTACTTCAATCGACTGATCGCGCAATGCGTTCGCCAGAATGTAAGCCGCATGGTCGTTTGCGATACCACTGGAGGCGCAGGTCCGGAGGAAGTGACCCAGACGATGAGTTGCCTGACGTGGGCTTATCCCAGCGTGAAATTTGGATTTCACGGCCACACGGACCGCGGCCTGGGGGTGGCGAACACGCGCGCCGCGATATTCGCGGGAGCCGCACAAATCCAGGGCACGATTGTCGGGACCGGGGAACGCTGCGGGAACGTGAATCTTACAACTGTCGTGGGAGCCATGCAGCTACGCGGCGAGGCGGAATTTGTCGCTGCTGAATCGCTGACCGGGCTGACCAGCCTGGCGCATACGGCGTACGGCGCTTTCGGGCTGGACGTGCCCCACAGTGCGGCAATCGTCGGCCAGGGCGCTTTTGGCACCTGGGCCGGGATGCATGGCAGCAGCGAGCGTAAGAACCCCGGCGCTTATCTGTGGTGCGATCCGGCAAGGGTGGGCGCCAGCGCCGTGATCGGCGTCAACGCTCAATCGGGAAAAGCCAACATCATGCTGCTGTCGGAATCGCTGGGCGTTGCGCTCGATGCGAACCAGGCGCAGACGCTTATCGATGCCAACCAGTCGATGATCGACGGCGGCGGCTTCACGGCCAGCGAAGTTTCTTTCCGGCTGGCTTGCATCCGGGTACTGAGAACGCTGCCGAACAGCTTTAGCGTGAAGCGGTGGAAAGTTGTCGACGAGTCGGACGAGGACGGAAATAGATTCGTGCGCGCCTCCATGTCGTTGCTCATCGGCGACTCGAAGATGGCGGAAACCGAGGCGGAGGGGGCCGGTCCAGTCGATGCGCTGAGCAAAGCGATGCGGCAGGAACTGGAGAACTGGTATCCGGCGATCAAACAGATGCGTCTGGAAACGTTCAGTGTCGCCGCCATCGATATATCCGCGCACGATACCGCAGCCCACGTTCGCGTCACGGTAAGCTTCCAGGCCGACGGCCATGAGCCATGGACCACCGCGGGAGTGAGCAGCGACTTGAACCAGGCGGCATTGATGGCAATCGTGGATGGCTTCCATTTCTGGCTGATGAAAAATCCCGACTGAAATTTTGGGCTCGAAGTGGACATGTTTGAAAACAGCAGGTCTCTCCACTCCGCTACGCTTCGGTCGAGATGACAAGCTTATTTTCCGCGGACTTAAAAATACTGCGCGAGCAAATTTGTTCATTCCTTGAAAGGGCAATAGATAAGAGATGAAAAAACTGACCCGGCGCAAATTTCTTGTTTCAGGCGCAACGGCGGCGGGTTCCGTTGCTGCAGGTCCGGCGGCGTTCGCGGCGATCGCAACTTCCAGCCAGGATTCTAATCCGGCGCCAGTTCCACAGACCACAGG
>JBOGLY010000357.1:0-4203 GCA_050746425.1 Acidobacteriaceae bacterium | reverse complement strand
GGTCTCCTGCGACGCCCGTGCCGTAGACTCGCCAGCATCGCCAGCGGGCAAATCGGTCCGGATTCAGGGGGATCTTCGGCGTGTCCTTCAACCACGTATCCCACGCCAGATTGGCCAAAGAAAGATCAGGGGGCGGCGGATATTCCCAAGCGCCGGTCGGGCTGTTCCGCCCCAGCGTCAGCTCCACCATGTTCACCTCTCCAATGGCGCCGGACTTGTACATTTCATGTGCCTTGGCGCAAAGCGCGGAGCTGACCCGCTGCGATCCAATTTCCAGTATCCGGTTATATTTTTTGGCGGCTTCAATCATCGCGAAGCCTTCTGGGACCCTGTGCGACATCGGCTTTTCGCAGTAGATATCTTTGCCCGCCTGGCAGGAATCCACGACCACCTGCTTGTGCCAAAAATCCGGCACGGCGGCAATGATGCAATCAATGTCCTTGCGATCCAGCAACTCACGATAATCGCGCGTGGTCTGCAGATTCGCATTGCCGGTGATCTGCTTGGCCAGCGTGTGGCGGCCGTCGTAGAGATCGGCCGCGGCGACGCACTCGACCCCCGGAAGCGACAACGCGCTGCCCAAAAGGGCCGACCCTTCCATCCCCACGCCGATAATGCCGAACCGTATTCGGTCACTTGCTCCAACCGCTGTGCCCGATGTGGATTGCGTCTGTTGCTCCAGGCCCATTGCATCCGCGTTTGAAATGAACAATCCGCCGGCGGCGATGGCGCTGGTCTGTAAAAATCTCCGCCGCGAAAAATCGCTTGTCATGTTTGCTCCCTTCAAAATTCTCTTCGTCGCTATTTACAACATACCCGCTTTGACTGCCAGGACGCATCTCCGTACGACAGATGATTGCAGATCAGTTGCAGAATGACTATTAGGAAACCGGATGAGTTAGCCGTCTCAAAAAAGGCGCGTTTCCGAGCGGAACCAAATCCACATCAACCCTCTGCCCATCCGATTTTCGAGTCATTTCCCCGCGAAGGCTCACAACCGGCGCATCGAAGGGCCGGAGCCAATCCGCGCCCGAGGGCGAGCGCACAGGACGGAACCCGAACCCGTTGCCATGCGATTCCGCAAAAAATTTGTACTCCTCCGCGGCTGTCGCGGGTTCATAGTACGCATCTTGAAATCCCGCGACTGGGTAGTTTTTGGTGACAATCTTATTCGACGCAAGCGGTCGGGCAAATAACAAGGGTCCGTATTGCAATGCAACTTCTCTGTTGACCGCCTCGACCTCTTCGACGATAGGAGTGAATTTCAACTTGATCGCGTCGCCACGGCTCCATCGCTTGTTGACCCGCCAATATCCCCCCACTCTGGAGATGTGCGCGCCTGCGCAAGTGACTGTCGTCCCGCGCGACCAGCCTGGATCGCGCAGCAGAATTGGCAACTCCACCTGCCGTTCGGGCGACAGAACGACCTCAACTGTGTTCTCAAAGGGATAGTTTGTCTTCTCTTCAATCTGCAGTTTCACTCCCCGCACCCGCGTGGAAACATGGCACGGCCCATAGAGCAACGCGGCCAAAGCGCCGCTCCGGTGACGCATCCACATGCCGCGCACATACATCGCTGCCACGTTGGTCGCGTTTGGATTGCAGCAGACAGCGACATCGGCGTGGGTAGGAGAAAACTTGTTGCGGGGCTGCGGTTTGGTGTCATCGGGCGTGCGGCCATTGCACTTCAGGCGGTTGTCCGGAGTCAAGTAAGTGATTGCGCGGCCGTCGGCGGTGCGGGAGCCCTGCGCGGCATTGAACCACAGCTTCTCAATGCGATCGCCGATCGATGCGATGCCGGTCTTCTGTAGCGCGGATTCCAACGTAAACTGAATTTCCTTCGTCCCGCAATACTCGTATTCCGTGTAGGTGGGGTCGGGTTTCAGGTTGTCGATATCTTCCTGGCTCACCGCGGAGCCGCTGATCTCCGTATACCCAGCCAGCTTCATCAATGCATTCCTTGAGGCCTTTGTCAGGTCCTCCGATCCCGTTGCCATCGAAAGCCATAAAGGAACGCGGATGGATTCATACGTGTGCGCGCCATGGCCCGTGAACGGCGCGTTCAGATTCAGCAGCGAAGTCAGGCTGGTATCCGCGTCCGGTGAGTTTCTGCTCCAGTCGCGATACAACAAAACTGAAAAATCTCTGTACCTGAGATCGCCGGTGAGATCGTACAGACGCTCCATGACATCCGAAATCATCAGGTCATGCGATTCTCCCCATGGGATTGGAGTCTTGCGGGAGCCATAAACGGAAACGGTGAGGTCTGCGGATCGCTTCACTGCGTTCATCGCGTCGCGGTTGCCGGCCAACTGCGCGTAATCGACTAGACCGCGCAGTAGACATGCCTGCGTCCACAATTCTCCCGGATGCATGAATCGAGAATCCGCGGCATAAATGCCAAGATAGCCGTCGAAACCCTGTGAACTAAGGATGTGGCGGACATAAGCGTCGGCTTCACGCATAGTACGCGGGTCCTCTGTCAGATATGCCATCTGGATGAATCCAGCGCGCCAATTCCCTTCAGTCTCGCCATTCCACCACTTCGAATTGTCCCTATTCCCGTTGTTTTTGGTATGTGCGGAGTTGCGGTGACTGACGAAAATGTCGCTGGACGCTTCATGGCACAGATCCCCGAGTCGTCCTGCGAATCCCTCTTGCAGATCGCGAACCATCTGCTCTTTGATCCAACCCGCTGGCTTCACTTCGCCTGTGGTCAGCCACGAAAACACCGGCGCGATGTGGGTCGAACGTTCGCCCTGCCGAGCCGCTGAATCGTTTCTGGAGGTCGATGTACGCTCAACATCAAAGCCGAACGCTGAGGACGGAATTAAGATTCCTCCACCAGCTGCCAGCAATATCTTTAGCGATTCTCTGCGGTTCATTCCATCTCCAGATTGACTATGAAACTCAGCTCCATCTCTTACCAGAGCCACTTCGGCGTGTACCGCGCTAGCTTAGCAGTCGTGAGTTCTCCACAAAATCGGAATTATGAAAACTGGCGCATGTCGATGCCAAGTTCGAATTTCTCTCCGTGCTGCAATAGTTCTTCCCACGTCACTTCGCGACCGAGCCGGCCGGCCATTCGACCCAGCATGGCGCTAAAGGCAGTCTCGACGCCAGCGGCACATTGATTGTGGAAATTTCCCGATGTAATGCTGTCGATGAAGCCGCGATCTTTTTCCCGCTGTGCTAGCGCCAGGTTGTCGTTGAATATTCCATTGGCGGCGAACTTCGGCGGGGCGGATTGTTGCGCCGGTTCTTGATCGGCCCACGTCCACCCATGATCGCCGACAATCCGCAGCGGTCCGGAATAGGGAGCTTCAGCCATGCCCTCCGCCCCGAACATCCGCGCCGAAACATCGAACCAGTCGTCGGGACCGAACTGCGTACAGGAAAAACTGACGTGGATATTTTCCGGATAAGTAAACGCAATTTCATAATTGTCCCAGGTATTGCCGGGATGAGAAATAATGTTTCTCCCCCCGGCGCCAGTCGCCTTGATGGGATGCGCCTGCAGCGCCCAGTTGCAGATATCGATCAGATGGATCGCTTGTTCGACGATAATATCGCCTGATAATGCAAGGTCCCAATACCAGCGGCGAATTCTAAGTTCATCCGCGGACATGTTGGGCATGGGAGGATACGTGGCTTCCGGCGCGTTGTAATTCGCGGCGACGGCGCCAATTTTTCCCAATGCGCCCTGCTGAATGCGACGAACAATCTCTACGAACGGCGGAGCACTCCGGATTTGGAAACCAACTTCCAAACTTACCCGCCCCTGAGCGCGTTTTCCAATCTCCAGCGCCTGCTTCGCTTGTGCGACGTCCACTCCAATCGGCTTTTCGCAGTACACATGCTTCCCGCCCCGGACCGCCGCGTCGAGGTGCTGCACGTGAAACCACGGCGGCGTTGAAATCTGTACGGCATCGATATCCGGCGACGAAGCGACCTCCTTAAACGACTTGTATCCGTGGAACATCATCTTCGAATCGATCTTCGGATATCCCTTTTTCGCGGAGATTTGTTCGATGCGCGCCCGCGCCGGCTCCAATTTGTCAGGGAACAAATCCGCCAGCGCCACTACGCGTGCGCTGGTGTTGTTCAAGAAAGATTCCGCAACTGAGGTACCGCGCGAGCCGCAACCCAGCAACGCCAGCCGCACAGCCGAATTCGCTTCATAACCGAACACCGTTTTCGGCT
>JBOGLY010000356.1:0-4206 GCA_050746425.1 Acidobacteriaceae bacterium | reverse complement strand
GGCCTGGGCGGATGCACATCGTTCCGCTGAACACCTCGCGGCCTAAATAGCCAAACCCAGTTCCACAAAAATCAAGCCCCTACTGCCGTGGGGATAGAAGATCGCTTACGGAACAGGAGGGGATCGATCCGGTTGATAAGGATGCGCAGCCAACGCTCGCAGGGGACACCGTGGTGGAAGGGCGCAAAGCGGCGCAGGAAATCCGGATTGAGCTTCCCCCAAGCCACGATGTCGTCGAAGTCGTCGCAGGAACAGATCGTGGCGCAGACCACCAGCAGCATCACCTCCGTCAGCGGGTAGAGCACACGCCACGGATCGCGCTCGTCCTTGATCTCGGAAAAATGCTTCAAAAGCAGGGACAGCCGGTCCCGCGGAACCTCTTCGTCCAGCACCGTATCGATGACGGCAAGCATCGCGCGCTCCCAAGCGAATCAACTCGCAGAGCGAATCACGACCCCAGCGTCAACTCAAAATCACCACCTTGCGGCCGTTAACCTGACTTCCGAGCCGGGAGCCAGCATTGGTTTCGACTTGACGGGCGATTCGTCCGCGGCAACCCTGCTTGCAAGTGATTCGCGGTCCGGGGGGACGACGCATGACCATGCAAGTCGGCGAGGCTTGGTTTGGCCATGGCCGGAACGCCGCATTTCGCCACCCGCAGGGCGTGTGTCTGTCCCTCCAGCGCGCGTTGGACTGTCTCATCTGCGTGATGGCGGCGCCGATCATCCTTGCAGTGGGAATTCTCATCGCCTTCTTCATCGGGCTTGATGGCGGCCCTGTCTTCTACACGCAGCGCCGGATCGGCCTGGGCGGACGGCCCTTCGACTGCTTCAAATTCCGTTCGATGGTGCCGGGCGCCGAAGAGCGTCTGGAGCAGGTGCTGGCTTTCGACCCCGTGGTCCGCGCGGAATGGGATAATTACCAGAAGCTCACGGTCGATCCGCGGATCACGCCGCTCGGCAGGCGGATCCGCGCTTTCAGCCTGGACGAGCTGCCCCAACTCATCAATGTGTGGCGCGGCGAGATGAGCATCGTGGGGCCGCGGCCCATCCTCACGGATCAGATCGCCCTCTATGGCGAGAGCTTTGGCGATTACTGCGCGCTGCGCCCCGGCATCACGGGGTTGTGGCAGATTGCCGGCCGCAACGACTGTACCTTCGCCGAGCGTGTGCGTCTCGACATGGAATATGCGCGAGCATGGTCGCTCGCGAGGGATCTGCAGATCATCGTTCTGACCATTCCCGCAGTCCTGGCCCGCAAGGGAGCGCGGTAGGGAGAAGGGCGCCTCTCCAGTCAAAGCTCCAGACCTTCCCCGACCGTCGCAATTAGGTCTTGCCAGGCGGCGGGAAACCGGCTGAAACCTGTGCGCGGCCCATCCGGGGCCGGATCGGAGCTGTGGCCGAGAGGCTGAAGGCGGCGGTTTGCTAATTCGGCGCGCTGGCGGAAAACGTGGTCGATTCCAACACTCTGGACGCGAAAAGCAGGTGAAAAGCGACGGAACTCGGATTGAATCAAGTGATACAAATGAGGTGTAGGACCGGGTAGACGAATCGATGCCATGCAAGCCAACCCGAAATGGGACGATCCTGACCAGTCCACGCGGTTTCTTGAAGCCGCTGAACGCGCCGCAGCGAGCAATGACCCGAAGGATTTAGCCGCAATTACGCGGTTGCGAACAAAGGAGACTAAGCCGCAAATGTGGCGGCCGGCCCGGCCTATTCCGCCCGGCTTCCCGGACCATCCGCTCGCCAAGAAGAGTGCAATGCCGAACACGGTCAATCCCCCAAAGAGAGGAAGACAGATGCGCGTGCCGCCTCAATTTTTGTCATTTTCAGCGCGCGAGCCAAGCTCCTTCACAAATTCGTTTTCTGCGATGGAAGCCGGCACAGGAAAATCCTTGGGCTTTTTGATCCTGGAAATGTCAACATTGTCGGACTTCATCTCCGCAAGCAGATCAACCAGAAAATGAAACCGTAGCGGATCCCGGCAATCGACGCATTCCGACCGAGGCGCCTCCTGCTTTGCGTGGGCGGAGCGCAACTCCACTGTGGCATCGCTATTCCGAATCTCTCCAAAGTCGCAGACGGCAATCGAGGACAATCGCGACTGCAGCTTGCAACAGGAGCGCGTTGTACCGTCTTCGCTGACAAGAATATGTGCATAGGTTGCCAAACAATGCGGCATCATTGCCTGGCGGCGGTCAATAAGCAGATCGAGCACCTTTCGCAATTCCGCTACAGTTGGCACAATCTTCGCTGATGGTTCTGAACAGACTTCAGGTCCCGTACTCAACCCATTTATCGCGCCGACAAGCGCGAAAAGCATTGGAGGGAAAGACGTATGAAATATATCGTCAAGGGCAGGGCCAATTTCGGACAAATCCATCGGCGCAAGGACATTCGCAATCAGAACTTCCGAAACGGCGGCTATGTTGGAGGTGGTCGATGCTTCGCTAGAATACGCGAATTGACCTCGCCAACTGATTGACGGCGGCACTAGCTGGCAGACCGCGACGACACCCGCGGCCTCCGCGTCCACGGCCCATTTTGAATAATGTTGGAAAAACCAGAAGCGGTCGGCATCGTCCAACGTCATGCGGTCATGCCACGGCAGATAAGCACTCATTTCTTGGAAATGCACCTGGCCCAGCCCCAGCGTTGCCGCGAGTTTCAGGCAGTCTTCGGACGTGTAGATGTTCTGCTTGCAGACAACAAAATTGAGGCAAATTTTCCGTCGCTGGTCACGCGTCAACTTGCCGAGGCGGGCAACCAGCCTCTCAAAATTTCCCCAGCGCCGGACACCATCGTAGCTTTCTTTGGTTCCACCGTCAAAACTCAACATTACGACGTCAATTTCCGACAGCAGTCGAGATGTGCGCGATAGTGTTGTCCCGTTGGTAATAATCTCCACGTAGGCGCCGGCGGACTTATATAAGGTGACGAGCGACGACGCCGAACGGGACAGCAGCGGCTCGCCCGTTCCGGCGACCATAACCTGCTCCGCGAGTCGAACGGCCGGAAGTATCGCGCCAAAAGGCGTGTCGGCGAGATCGTGATGTATGATCTGCTGCGATGCGCTTTGAAAGCAGGTGAGGCATCGAAGATTGCACCGCGTTGTCGTGTGTAGGATGTGGCGAAGCGGGGCGCTGCTCAGGCGACTGCGACCGCCAAACGTTTCATAAGCCAGGAGCTTGCGGTTTTGCTCCTTCGCACAGCGATCTCTGTCGGCAACTTCATCGGGAAAAGCGTCGCGTTCACGCTCCGACGTGACTTCAAGTCTCGAACTAAGTATGGAAAACAAACGCCGCAATCGTCCTAGAACTTTACGAACCGGCGCGAACTTGAACGAACCGCCGGGCCAATGATCGAATTCCCGAATCAGAGCCGAGACGCCTGCGTCACGTGTTTCGAGAAGCCAGAGCGCATTCTGATCCAGAGAAATTCGCCCGGTAAATTCCGCCAGCTGCTGGGCGATCTTGTTGGCAGCGGGATCATTCAGCAGCCGGCACCGAATTGCCAATGTGGTTGCGCCAGTTGCAACGTCGTTCAATTCCCCGAGCAGCGACCGAAATCGAACAGAGGAGATCGTAGCCGGATTGCGCCAGCGATCTGCCGGGGCACTTGCCATTTTTACGCCTCTCGGCAATATGGCTTGTAGTCCTCACCCGACATTCCCCGGATGACGCCGGGTTGACAGTTGCGGTACCACATTTCCGGCCTGAGTTGAAGCCTGCGGCGCCATTTTCGTTACGGCTGACGTTCCATCCAAGCCGAAGATTGCTGAAGTGCAAAATCGCGTCCAATGTTGAGTGGAAGGCGAGTACGCTGGCAAAGGTTCACGGGCAGATCAGGAACGCCGCCGGACTGCCGAAAAATCTGCAATTGCAGGACTTCCGGACCACAGTCCAAACCGAGGGCGGGGCGGCTGGCGGGACTGTCGATGAATTGCGGGGTCTTGCCCGGCACTCGACAAGGACGGCGGCTTTGCATTACGTCCATCCCGACACGCGGTATGTCGAGGCGATTCAAGAAAAGCGGCTTGCCCACCGGAACAAAAAGGGCCCAAAAGTTGGAATTCCGACCGACTGAATGTTGGAATTTCCCAGTGGAGCTGTGGCCGAGAGGCTGAAGGCGGCGGTTTGCTAAACCGTTATACGGCTTAAACCCGTATCGAGGGTTCGAATCCCTCCGGCTCCGCCACCTACCC
>JBOGLY010000355.1:0-4207 GCA_050746425.1 Acidobacteriaceae bacterium | reverse complement strand
GCGTTTGGCCGTGCCGTAATGCGATAAGGAAAGGTTTTCAACAATGCCTCCGATTAAGAAAGTCCAAACCTCGGTGAAGCTCCAGATCGAAGCCGGCAAAGCCACGCCGGCGCCTCCGGTCGGCCCGGCGCTCGGCCAGGCCCAGGTCAACATCATGGAATTTTGCAAGCAATTCAATGCGCGCACGCAGAACAAGGAAATGGCCGGCCTGATCATCCCCGTCGTCATCACCGTTTACGTTGACCGCACCTTTACCTTCGTCACCAAAACGCCGCCGGCGGCGGTGCTGCTCAAGAAAGCGGCGGCTGTGGCGAAAGGTTCGGGCACTCCCAATAAGGACAAGGTTGGCAAGGTGACGGAGAAGCAGGTCGCCGAGATCGCCAAGCAGAAGATGCCGGACTTGAACGCGGCGTCGATCGATTCCGCGATCAAATCGATCAAGGGCACGGCGCGATCGATGGGCATTGAAGTCGTCGCGTAAGTGCCCGCTACTTGCATAATGCCAATATGTGCTGGCATAATAAGGAGACGCGTTCAACGGCAATCTTATTGCTGTTTGCACGCGCCACATACCACGGCCGGACGGCCGCTCCGAGACAATGCCGTAACAAGCAGTTGAATACAAGCAACACGGGGCGGTTCAGCGGAAAACAAGCGCTGCATTTAGGTCCGCGCGGTGGGAGACAGAGGAAATATGTCGAAGAAATCTGGAAAGAATATAGAGAAGGCGCGCGCGGCTGTCGAAGTGCGGCCCTACTCACTGACCGAAGCGGTCCCGCTTCTGCAAAAGGTCAAATACGCAAAGTTCGATGAAACGGTTGAGATTACGCTGCGTCTGGGCGTCGATCCCAAGCACGCCGACCAGATGGTTCGCGGCACGGTTGTGCTGCCGCATGGCTTGGGCAAGACCAAGCGCGTGGCTGTGATTGCCTCCGGCGAAAAGGTTCGTGAAGCGGAAGCGGCGGGAGCGGACTTCGTCGGCGGCGACGACTTAGTGGAGCGGATTCAAAAAGAAAACTGGACCGACTTCGATGCCTTGATTGCCACGCCGGACATGATGAAGGCGCTTGGCAGGCTGGGCAAAATTCTGGGCCCTCGCGGCCTGATGCCCAACCCGAAAACGGGCACCGTCACGACGGATGTCGCGTCGGCGGTGAAAGAGATCAAGGCCGGCAAAGTCGAGTTCCGCACTGACAAGACCGCGCTGATTCACGTGCCGGTCGGCAAGCTGTCGTTTGCACCTGAAAAGCTGATCGAGAATGCGACCACGGTGATTACCAGCGTCGTGAAGGCGAAACCTTCAGCCGCCAAGGGAAAGTACGTGAAGGGAATCACGCTAAGCTCGACCATGGGACCGGGAATCCAGTTGGACCAGGCGGTCGTGGACGCAGCTGGGAAAGCCCAGCAGTAAAAGGATTATTGAGATGGCATTGAGCAGGGCCAAGAAAGCGGAGCAGGTGGAACGGCTGACGGCGGAGTTGACCGGCGCAACCACGGCGATCGTCGGCACGTTTCAGAAGCTGACGGTTTCGCAGGATTTTGCGCTGCGGACCGTTGTGCGCAACGCGGGCGGAAAGTATCGCGTTGTCAAGAACAAGCTGGCCGGACGCGCAGCACAAGGTACTGGAGTTGAGCAGGCGCTGCAAGGGCTGAAGGGCGTTTCTTCCCTCGCCTATAGCAGTGGCGATCCCGTGGCGCTGGCGAAGGCGCTGACTGCCTGGGTGAAGGAGAACGCGGAGTTTTCATTCAAGCTGGCAATTGTCGATGGCAAGCTGCTGTCGGTGGCGGAGATTCAGCAACTGGCCCAGATGCCGGGTCGCGAGGAATTGTATTCGAAGCTGCTGTTCCTGATCAGCTCCCCGGCGCAGAGGTTGGCGAGGGTGTTGAATGCCACGGGACGCGATTTGGCGGTGGTGCTGGGTCAGGCGGTTGAACAGAAGAAGTTTTCTGAAGCTGCCGCTTCGTAGCGGTTGAGAGATCTATTTGAATCTGCTGCATTGCGCAGGGGTGTCGTCTGGACACAACGGAAACCGGCGCGGCGGCAATCGGGACCGGCAATAGAAGTCCCGCAAGCATTGCAGAAAATGGTTAACCACTCGATTTTTAGCAGATATGGAGAATGAACATGGCGGATTTGCAGCAGATTGAAGATCAAATTGTCGGGCTGACCCTGCTGGATGCGGCGGCCCTGGTGAAGAAGCTGGAAGAGCGGCTTGGTGTTTCAGCAGCAGCAGCCGCGCCGGTAATGGTGGCGGGCGGAGGCGCAGGCGCGGCAGCGGCGCCGGCAGAGGAGCAGACCGAGTTTTCGGTGATCCTTAAGGACGCAGGCACCAATAAAATCAATACTATCAAGGTGGTGCGCGAAGTGACTGCACTGGGCCTGAAAGAAGCGAAGGACCTGGTGGATGGCGCTCCCAAGACGGTGAAAGAAGGCATCAGCAAGGAAGAAGCCGAGACGATCAAGAAGAAATTTACTGACGCGGGTGCTGCCGTTGATGTAAAGTAACTGTCCTTGCCAGTGCGGCGAATGTGCGTTACTCTTAATGAAGAGTGAACCATTCGCCCGCAGGTTCGACGGCGCGTGAAGTTCTACCGCTTCGGCAGTATGGCTTCACTTCAATTGATCTAACAGCGCCTGGGAGCGATCCAGGGCGCAGGCGGAAGCAAAAACCCATCTACTCGAATAGTGCACAATCCGGTTGTGGCGCTCGCGGGACATACTGTCTCTCGCGGGCCGTTTTCTGTTTTTGAAAAACTTCGCATAACAGAGGCTCCCGGAGCAACAAGCGCCGCGATGGGGACACGTGCTCGATGGAAAGCGAGAATTCATTCGATCGTTGTCGGCTTAGGAGGAGACGAAGCCGGTACCCGCAACAGAACCGCCCGAACCCGCGGAACATGCGGAACCGGACTCCCGACAACAGCATCGCGCGGATTGCGAGCTGAAGACGCAGCAGAAAGTTTAATAGCAGTAAGTTCAACCACACCGAATCGACGGACATACTGTGACGGGACCAGAGCGCCGTTGAACCATTTCCGGGTTGCCGCCGGACGTGGCCGCAAAAGGCAAAATAGCCAGGAGTGAAGCATGTCGAACGAGAACCGCGCGGTCCGCAGCCGTCTCGATTTTTCCAAGATTCCCACCGAAATCCAGATTCCCAACCTGATCGAAGTTCAACGCCGTTCCTACGAGCGCTTCTTGCAGATGGACAAGCTGCCGACCGAGCGCGATGACCTTGGCCTGCAATCGGTCTTTGCCTCCGTGTTTCCCATCACCGATTTCCGCAATTTATCGGAACTCGAGTTTGTCGATTTTGCGATCGGCAATTGGGAGTGCAAGTGCGGACACCTGAAGGGTCTGCATCACCTGCGGACCACTTGCATCCACTGCGGCGCAATGGTGATTACAGATCCATTCCATCCCGGCGATGTGCTCTGCCAGAAGTGCGGCACTTACAACAAGAACACGCCAGACTTCTGCAACAAGTGCGGCGATCCGGTGGGACTGCAACTGAAATACGACCAGAGCGAATGCGAAGAGCGCAGCATGACTTACTCCGCGCCGCTGAAGGTCACGATCCGGCTCAAAATCTACGACAAGAATCCGGAAACCGGGGTCAAGACCATTCGCGACATGAAGGAGCAGGAGGTCTTTTTCGGCGACATTCCCTTGATGACCAAAAACGGGACGTTTTTGGTGAATGGCACCGAGCGCGTGATCGTCAGTCAACTGCACCGCTCGCCGGGAGTGTTCTTTGAGACGGCTAACAACCGCACCTATTTTCTGGGCAAAATTATTCCATATCGCGGTTCCTGGGTGGAGTTTGAGTACGACCAGAAGAACACGCTTTATGTCCGCATCGACCGCAAGCGCAAGTTTCTCGGCACTGTATTTCTTCGCGCCCTGGGATTGAAGTCGGATGAAGAGATACTGAAGAGCTTTTACACCATCGATACCATTGCGCTGAAGGGCGGCAAACTGCACTGGACGATCGACCACGACGAGACCAAGACAACTCATCTGCTGGGCGTTAAACCTGCTCATGCCGTGGTGGCGAAGGGCGAAGAGATTGCCCATTCCGGACGCAAGATTTCGGCCAGCATACTGAAGGCCCTGCGTGCGGCGAAAATCAACGATGTCGAGATTGAGGCATCCGAGTTGGATGGCGCAATGACGGCAGCCGACGTGGTCGATACAACCACCGGC
>JBOGLY010000354.1:0-4216 GCA_050746425.1 Acidobacteriaceae bacterium | reverse complement strand
CATCACTTCTCCAAGGCTGACCAGGTCCCAGCGGCAGGCCTCGCGCGGCTTCAGATCGAGCTGTTTCACATCGCTCACGGCCTTATTTCCTTTCGGAAATTCTTGCGCCAATAGTATGTTCGTCCGTTGATTTGCCTGCAGTTCCGCAAAAGAATTGGCCCCTTTGCATAATATGCGAGGCTTTCAACGAAAGTGAAATCAAGGCGCGAAAGCGCCAATTCCGCGGAGCCTGCAACCGTTGCCGCGATAAATGTGAAAAACTTGAGATAGCTATGATTTCTGTCAGCAATGTAAGTATGCGCTATGGATCGAAGATCCTGTTTGAAGATGTTTCCACCACGTTTACTGCGGGTCGCCGCTATGGCCTGACCGGGCCGAACGGAGCGGGTAAAACCACGTTCATGAAGGTCCTGAGCGGCGATCTCGAACCGCAGAAAGGCATTGTGGTCCGTCCGAAGAAACTAGGCGTGCTGCGTCAGGACCAGTATGCCTTCGATGCGTATCGCGTGATCGATACAGTGATTATGGGCAACAAAGCCCTATGGTCGGCGCTGGAAGAACGCGACCGCATCTACGAAAAGTCGGAACTGGACGATGCCGATGGAATGCGGCTGGGCGAGTTGGAGGGAATTGTCGGCGAAGAGGATGGGTATACCGCGGAGAGCGATGCGGCCATTCTTCTGCAAGGGCTGGACATTTCCAACGATGTGCATGAGCGCAAGATGGGCGAGCTGCAGGGCGGCCAGAAGGTCCGCGTTCTGCTGGCGCAGGCGCTGTTTGGCAATCCGCAAGCCTTGCTGCTGGATGAGCCGACCAACTACCTCGATCTCGACTCCATCCACTGGCTTGAAGAA
Organism: Acidobacteriaceae bacterium; assembly: GCA_050746425.1. Classification (GTDB taxonomy): domain Bacteria; phylum Acidobacteriota; class Terriglobia; order Terriglobales; family Acidobacteriaceae; genus JAKAAZ01. The sequence continues at coordinate 3,362 of JBOGLY010000354.1, read as the reverse complement.
TTTTTAACGCATCGCGAAGGCACTCTGATCACAATCTCGCACGATCGTTATTTTCTAAATAACGTTTGCACGCATATCGCCGACATCGATTATCAGACGATCATTACTTACACCGGCGGATACGATGACATGGTGCTGGCGAAGACCCAGGTGCGCACGCGGCTTGAGGCGCAGAATGAGGAGCGAGAGAAAAAAATCGCGCAGTTGAACGAATTCATCGCGCGATTTTCCGCCGGCACACGATCCAGCCAGGTTACCTCCCGGAAAAAGGAAGTGGAGCGCCTGCAGACCAGCGAGCTGGCGCGATCGAACATTGCGCGTCCATATATTCGGTTCGATCAGGAAAGGCCATCCGGCAAGCACGTTCTGGAGTTTGAAGGCGTTCGAAAGGCCTACGGTGGCAACAAAGTCATCCAGGGATTCACGGCGGCAGTGACGCGGGGCGAAAAGATTTGCCTGATCGGACGGAACGGCCAGGGAAAGACGACGCTGATCAAAGCTCTGCTCGCGAACGCGCCGAATGTGGAGCATTTTGCCGGCGACAATCCCAAGGAGAACATCGACAGCGGAAACGTTAAGTGGGGACACGCGGCGCAGATCGGCTATTTTGCGCAGGACCATACATCGAGCATTGAAAAGGGAACGACGGCGGCGGACTGGCTGCATCAGTTCGATCCCAAGGCGACCAAGGAAGACATTCGCGGCGTGCTGGGTCAGATGCTGTTCAGCGGGGAAGAAGGTCTAAAACCGACCGAGGCGCTCTCTGGCGGAGAGGCCGCCCGGCTGCTGTTTTGCAGGCTGATGATGCAGAAGCCAAATTTCCTTATCTTCGATGAGCCTACGAACCATTTGGACCTGGAAGCGATCAATGCCCTGAATCAAGCTCTGCAGAGGTATGAGGGAACCGTCCTGCTGGTCACGCACGATCAGGAATTGATCGACGAGGTCGCGACCCGAATCTGGAACTTCGAGGACCATAAAATCGAGGATTTCAAGGGGCCATACGCGGAATTTTCCCAGTCTCGCGTTGCCGTGGCGCGTTAGTGCAGGAGTGGGCGGTTCTCGCCAGCGTGTTGTCGGGCAACCGGGATGCATCGGTTGGCGGTTTTCGGCATCTAACAAAGTGCACCGAGTTAGCACACTTTGGCCATGTCGAACTTGATTGAACCTTTGAATGCTGCCGCGGATGTCTTTGGCCCAGCCGAAATGCTGGGGAAGAAATTCCTCAATCCAGTGCCGACGTCCATCATGGGTTCTAGCCGCGCCGGCCACATGATGCATCGGATGCTCACGGAAAAGCGGCACGGGGATCCTAAGCGCACTCTCGGACCCTTTCACACGGACACTTCCATTTATCAAAAGTCCCCGATCCAAGGACTGCGAGTCACTTGGATGGGGCACTCCTGCGTGCTGATTGAGATCGATGGAGTCCGAATCCTAACCGATCCCGTGTGGAGCGCGCGCGCCTCCCTGGTGTCGTTTGCCGGGCCGAAGCGCTTTTTTCCTCCTACGCTGGATTTGAAAGATCTGCCGCCGCTCGATGCGGTGCTGTTGTCACACGACCACTACGATCACCTTGATCGCAACACCGTGAGGCAGTTTGCGGTCCTGTTGAAAGGCGGACGTACGCGTTTCATTTGCTCGTTGGGAATCCGGCCTTATCTGGAGTCGTGGGGAATCGCGCCAGGCAAGATAACAGACTTGAATTGGGGTCAGAGTGTCAATGTCTCCAAGGATTGCGAAATCACGGCCACCCCCGCGCGTCACTTTTCCGGTCGCGCATTGTGGGGAAAAAACGAGACGCTTTGGTCCTCCTTTGTGATTCGCGGAGCGAGGCACAACATTTTCTTCGGGGCGGATTCCGGAATGTTCCCCGGATTCCGCTCCATCGGGAACGCATACGGTCCGTTCGATATGACCATGTTGGAAATTGGAGCCTACGATGCCGATTGGCCCAATGTCCACATGGGTCCGATCCAGGCGACGGAAGCCCACATTGATTTGAATGGAAAGCTGCTGTTGCCCATTCATTGGGGCTTGTTCAACCTGGCGTTCCATCCCTGGCAGGAGCCAATTGAACGTCTGTTGACGGCCGCGGCGGAGCGGAAAATCCAATTGTTTCTTCCCTCTCCGGGATCTCCTGCTGAGGTGACCGGCGCAAACTTGCACACCTACTGGTGGGAGCCATAAACAATCAGGCTTTTTGATGTGCTGCATTTGGATCTGGTCAGCCAGGCAACGACAGCGCTACATTTGCACTCTTAGTAAACAAAGGGCAGGCAAACTATGGGACTTCTATCGGGAAAGAAAGTCGCAATCCTTTCCACAGACGGATTCGAACAGGCGGAGCTTGCGGAGCCAAAGAAAGCCCTGGAGAAGGCAGGCGCCACGATACACGTTATTGCGCCGCACACAGGCGAGATTAAAGGGTGGGACAAGAACGACTGGGGCAAGCACGCGCGCGTCGATCGGGAATTGAATGAAGCATCCGTCCGCGACTACGACGCGTTATTGCTGCCCGGTGGGGTGATGAACCCAGACAAGCTTCGGATGGACAGTCGGGCGGTTGCGTTTGTGCGGCATTTTTTCGATGCCGGAAAGCCGGTTGCGGCGATATGTCACGGGCCACAAATGCTGATCGAAGCCGAGGTCCTGGCGGGGCGAAAGCTCACCTCATGGCCCTCACTTAAGACGGACTTGAGAAATGCGGGCGCAACCTGGGTGGATGAGGAAGTGGTCGTGGATGGAAACCTGACCACCAGCCGCAAGCCGGACGACATTCCAGCTTTTAATCGCGCCATCGTCGAGCAGTTTGCCGGTGCAGAGATGCTGTCCGGCGGGCGCAGCTAATCTAAAAAGTTTTTTGTAGGGATACAGGGGGCGCAGGAAGTTTTGCGCTCCCTGTTTTTTTTATCTGGGAAGCGGCTTCAATTGAACAGTGCGGCCTGTCCGCGCGGACTCGCGGGCAGCGCTTAATATTTGCATCACGACAATGTTTGTGTCGAGCGCCGCCGGATCTCCTCTCGGCACAATTTGACCGCGCAACACTGCCGCCAGGTAGTGGAGAGAGTCGTCCTTAGGTGCATTGAGCGAAGGCGCCGTAAGCGTCGTCGATCCGTTTTGCCCCTGATAGCGCACCCGCAGTTTGTCCGGGCCTGACGTAACCGCGTACCCCTTGGTGCCGTATAACGCCATCCGCATGATGGAGAACGACCAATCCCACGACGGCATCAGCACTGCCTGCATCCTCCGATAGCGCAGGATTATAGTGGCGTCGTCATCGACGCGTGGATAGCGATTCGGCTTATCGGTTTGCGTCACCGCAGTCACGCTGATGGGAGTTTCGCCGTGCATCATCCACG
>JBOGLY010000353.1:0-4253 GCA_050746425.1 Acidobacteriaceae bacterium | reverse complement strand
GTGTAGCGATCTTGATCGTTGCCGTGCCTGACTTGCTTGTGTCTTCGGAGCTGGTCGCGGTCACCTTCACCGAACCCGCCGACCCGGGCGCGGTGAAAAGTCCGCTCGCGCTGATCGCGCCACCGCTGGCCGACCAAGTCACTGTAGAACTATAACTTCCCGTTCCCTGCACAGTGGCATCGCACTGCGATGTAGCCTTCGGAGCAATTGAGGAGGGAATGCAGCTCACTGAAACGGACGAGATGGAGGGTGGCGTGGGATTGGTCGGGCCGACAATGGTACCCCCTCCGCAAGCAACTATCGCAAGCAGAAGTGAGGAAGCCTCCAGTGCGAATAGAATTCGATGCTTCAATCGTTGTCTCCGCCGATGGGCGCGCGCCGCCTTGGATTCGTCCCTCCCCGAGGTTCACTCCACCAGATACATGATTCCGATGCATCCCAGGCCGACAGAGTCTACCTCGCTTGCCCTGAAACCTGCCCCCTCCCCGGAATCTTTTGTGGAACCAGTAGAGTCAAAGCTTGCGGCACCACTTCAATCCTGACGGGCAAGGTGCCGAGCCACTCGCCGTCGGCCTCTACAAACAATCGTTCGGTCGATCCCTCCAATGTGAAGCACTCCATCGACTCGCAATCCACAAGCTCGATGGGATCGGCAAATGTGTGGCGGCGCAACAGCACGGCGATCATAAATCGCAAATATCTAAGACGGCTGCGTGTTTTCACGGCAACTACGTGCAGGTTGGAGTTGAAGATGGCAGCCCCTGGCACCAGATGTCGCAGCACACCGCCAAAATTGCCGATTCGAACCGCCAGGATTTGCGACACATTTTCCACTCGCGGAGTTTGGCTTCCGCGTTCCTGAAAACAAGCGGCAAACATTGGATAGCGATGCGTGGCCCAGAGCCGAAGAGCCTCCAGTCCGTACAGTGCATATCCGAATCGCTGCTTCAATTGTGGATCGAGCCGCGACATCAACAGCGCATCCGCGCCAATTCCCGCAGCGACGATGAAATATCGCGACCGCGAATTGGCTTCGCTGTCCACGTAGAAAACCCGCCCCACGGAGACCCGCACTGGAGCGGCGGTCAGCAGCATCTTCGCCGCCTTCACCGGCGAGGCTGGCAGCCCAAGATCATTGGCGAGAGCATTTGCCGTTCCCATTGGAATTACGCCGAGCGCTACCGATCCGCCCACCAGATTCTGAAGAACTTCATGAACGGTGCCATCGCCGCCGCAAGCAAGAATCGTGTCGTGTCCCTCGAGCGCCGCGTGTTGCGCCTGAAGCGACGCACTGTTCGGCGATTCAGTCGGGAAGGCCTTGACCGCAATGCCCGCCTCCTGAAACACCGTCATCACTTGCGCGATTTGCGCGGCGCGTTTTCGCGGATGTCGTCCGGAAACCGGGTTGTAGATCAGCGCAACGCGTTGCATTCAGCTTCCCTAAGTTTCCCTTCCACGGTCCGGCTCGCGATTTGTCGCGGGAGTGTCGCACCATTCTTACATGCTGGAACCAAATCAAATGTGAGCGGGATCGCCCAAGGATTCCGCAATGAGTCAATTTGAGTAGGAAGTCCCTCAGCGGCTCAAGCCGGCTGCTACGCGTTCTTTCTCCCCCGGCTGAAGCCGGGGGTCTACCCAAGGTCCCAGCGCCGGTCGCTGGTCTCTGCTAGGCTGAAAGATTGCCACTTTCTACACGGAGCAATCTGCATGGCTTTCAAATTTAAAGGGGTCGATTTCATCGGCTTCGACACGCTGCTCAGCGAAGATGAGCGGCTGGTGCGCGACACCGCGCGCCAGTTCATTGAAGACAACCTGATCCCGATTATCGAGGAATGCAACCGCGAAGGCAGGTTTCCAAAAGAACTGATCCGCCCCATGGGGGAACTTGGTTTTTACGGCGCTACCATTGAGGGCTACGGCTGCGCCGGCATGAACAATGTTGAGTACGGGCTGGTGATGCAGGAAACCGAGCGAGGCGACTCCGGCGTGCGGAGTTTCGTGAGCGTTCAGTCCGCGCTGGTCATGTATCCGATCCACGCATTCGGCAGCGACGAACAGAAAAACGAGTGGCTGCCGCAGCTTGCCACGGGAGAAAAGCTGGGCTGCTTCGGCCTCACGGAGCCGGACTTTGGTTCGAACCCAGGCGCAATGCGCACGCGCGCGAAAAAGGACGGCGGCGATTACATCCTAAACGGGGAAAAAATGTGGATCACCACTGGCACTCTCGCCGACGTGGCCGTGATCTGGGCGAAGGTGGACGATGAAGATGGCCGCGTACGCGGATTTCTGGTCGATACCAAGCTGCCGGGATTCAGCGCCTACGATGTACATGGCAAATGGTCGTTGCGCGCCTCGGTGACCTCCGGCCTTTCCATGCAGGACGTGCGCGTACCCGCCTCCGCGATATTGCCCGGCGCCAGCGGTTTGAAATCGCCGCTGCTGTGTTTGAACCAGGCCCGCTACGGTATCGGCTGGGGTGCGCTCGGCGCAGCCATGTCCTGCTACGACACGGCGCTGCAATATTCGCTGCTGCGCAAGCAATTCCGCGATGAACCGATCGCGAGCCATCAACTGATACAGGAAGAACTGGCCTGGATGATCACCGAGATTACTAAAGGCCAGTTGCTGTCGCTTCAAGTCGGGCGCATGAAAGATGCGCGCACGGTGGGCCATGAACACATCTCCATGGCCAAGCGAAACAATGTATGGATGGCGCTGGAATGCGCGCGCAAATCTCGCGACATTCTCGGGGCCAACGGCATCACGGACGACTACCCGGTGATGCGCCACATGCTCAATCTCGAATCCGTAAAAACTTATGAAGGCACGCACAATATGCACACGCTGATCATTGGCCAGAGCGTGACAGGAATCGCTGCTTACTGAGCGCACGACAAGAATCGACGAGGAGATAAGCTGTATTCTAAATATTGATGTTCCTCACACGATACAAAGCGCGGGAGCAACATCCGTGGAGAACACTACTCGGAGTTTTCTGCGTTGCGCTGATTATTCTTGGCGGAACGATCCAGGCAGCGCACTCTCACGCCCCGGGAAGCGCTCCCGATCCGGGCTGCGTTTTGTGCGCCACTGCGCATGTCGCAATTTCTCCTGCAGCGCCTATTGTCGTGCCGGTCAGGGTACAGCTCGTGGCCGCAATTGTTGCCGAGCTGCAACCGATCAGCCCCAGGCGTCTTGTTGTTCTATCTCTTTACATTCGACCCCCGCCTTTTCCCGTTGTTTTCGCCTGAAAACGGTCCTTAAAAAGTCAGCGCATCCAACAACTACAAAAGGGGTCTCTGTATGCACTCGTCCTTGCGACGTGCTGTTTTGCTTTTTCTTTTTGCATTTATTTGTTCGGCCATTCTTCCAGCCGCCTTCGCGCAACCCAACTCCGGCACCATCGTCGGGACTGTAACCGATCCGACCGGCGCGGTAGTTCCCGGCGCTACGGTGACAATTCGAAATCCCGTCAGCGGTTACATTCGAACATCTCAGACCGACGGCTCAGGGGAGTTTCACTTCGACGGCTTGCCATTCAATCGCTATCACCTGACTGTCGCGGAGACGGGATTCGGCTCGGTCGCTCAAGACGCAATTGTGTCGTCCACTGTCCCGATCACTCTGAAGATCGTCCTGACAATTCAACAGTCCTCCAGCACGGTGACAGTAAACGCCGGGGATCTGCTGGAAAACGATACGACGATGCATACGGATGTAAGCCGTGCGTCGTTCGCCGAACTCCCCCTGGAAAGCCAATCGTCGTCCGTAAGTTCGCTGGTTACGTTGATGACTCCAGGAGTTACGGCGGACTCAAATGGAATGATGCACGGGCTTGGCGAGCACGCGTCGAATTCTTTCTCGGTGGATGGTCAGCCCATCACCGACCAACAGAGCAAGGCCTTCTCCAATCAAATCCCGGCAAACTCCATTCAATCCATGCAGGTGATCGATGGCGCACCGCCCGCCGAGTATGGCGACAAAACAAGCCTGGTGATTGTGGTGACGACACGCTCGGGAATGGGCGTGACCACGCCAACCGGCGGCATTTCCAGTTCGTATGGGTCCTTCGGATCGGCGAAAGGGTCCGCCAATGTTTCCTATGGAGGACAAAAGTGGGGCAACTTTGTTTCGGCGGATGGGCTGAACACGGGCAGGTTTCTAGATGGCCCGGAGTTCAAGGTCTTCCACGATAAAGGAAATGAAGAGAACTTTTTCGACCGAGTCGATTATCAATTTACGCCGGGCGACTC
>JBOGLY010000352.1:0-4278 GCA_050746425.1 Acidobacteriaceae bacterium | reverse complement strand
CCAGTGCCTCGGTCAAGGTCATGTGATAATGACGGCCCAGATTCACCGGCGTGTCCGCCGTGACGATGCCTTCTTCAAGGGCCGCCAGCGCCACTGAGAGCTTGATTGTCGAACAGGGCTCAGCCCCGCTGGACAGTGCCAGCCGCTGATTGACCATGGCGAGAATGCGGCCGTTGCTCGGGTTGATGACGACCACCGTGCCATTCATATCGCCCAGCGCCGAGATCGCCGCCTGACGCACAATGGGGTCCTCGCCTGCGGTGATATCTCCTGCCGTCTGGTCCTGGGCATAGGAGCTGGCGGTGAATCGCTCGCAATAGCGATGCCTGCGATGTCGCCGGCGATGCGAGTAGTAAACGGCGCGAACCCGACGCGCGGAATGACGCGTCCGTCTCGCAACCGACCTGCGGCGGACCGAATGAGAACCGCGCAGCCGGCGCGTCTTCTTATGGACAACTACCGGCGGCGTGCTGATCGTTGCCGCGAAAGCGACAGGCGTCGTCCACAAGGCAAGGGGCAACGCCAACACAGAGAGAACCAGAAGGCGAGGGAAGAGGCGATGCAACTTCATTGGGACTGCACCTTTGTTCTGGGGGTTGAGACTTCCATCATCGCAGCATCAGCCGGACATCGGCAGTAGCAATGCTGATTCTTTCGATGCCTGTTAACAAATCCAGCGTATCTGTCCAGATGCCGTACTGTAAACGGGTCACGATGGGTGAAGCGAAAAACCTAAAGTGTTTTCGAAGTGTAGGCCTGCAAAAAAAACGTCCAGTCATCCTGAGCGCAGCGAAGAATCTGTGCACTCGTCTCTTCTGTGGAAATACAGAGATTCTTCCTTCTCTTCGCTCCCTCAGAATGAGGTTCTTTCCCCCACGACAACGGTAAAAATGCTTTGAAGCCCTGGCTTCTTGTTGCAACTAATGCAGGAGGTCCGTCGGTCGCCCGGGGCAATTTCATGACGACAAACGCTCCCCTCGACCCGTCACTCTAAATACCCGAGCACAACTAATACACGACTGGAAACTCTAGATATCCTTTCGGCGCAGATACGCCGGGACATCCAGTTGCTGGTCCTCCATCTCCGCCACTCCAACCGCTTCCGCCGCTCTCGACGATGCCGTCGCTCTATCTTGCGACCCTGTCGCTCTATCGTTATGGAACGCTCCGGTCGCCCGTTCCGCGACGCTGCCATTTTGCGATCCGAACCTAGATGGACCGCCAGTATCTTCGCTGGTGTCAAGCTGCGTGGTACTTACTTCCTCCGGTTGGCTTAAGTGCCGGCCGGATGAGCCATTGTTCCGGCTGAAGGTCGAAGCCTGCTGCGCCTGCTCTTCCGCGATTTCGCTCGCGAACCTGGGTCCCGCCACGGGCCGATTGCTCATCGCGCTTGCCCCGCGCTCGCTCGAATGCTGCGAATTGCTTCGCGTCGGCACCTCCAGCGAGCCCGATACGAGCGCATCGCGCGATAGGGGGTCGGGCCGGAAACCGGTGGCAATCACCGTGATCTTGATCTCATCGCCCAGCGACTCATCCAGGACCGCTCCGAAAATAATGTTCGCGTCTTCATGCGCGGAACTCTGAATAATGGTGGACGCCTCGTTGACTTCGCTCAGCTTCAGGGAACTGGAGCCACTGATGTTAATCAGGATTCCGCGCGCTCCGTCGATCGCTCCTTCTTCCAGCAGCGGCGAGGACATGGCGGCATGGGCGGCCTCGTTGGCGCGACTCGGTCCCCCGCGCATCGCCGTTCCCATGACCGCATAGCCCATGCCGGACATCGTCGTTTTCACGTCGGCAAAGTCGCGGTTGATGATTCCGGGGATGGTGATGATGTCGGAAATCCCCTGCACGCCCTGCCGCAATACGTCGTCCGCAATCCGGAACGATTCAAAAAATCCTGCGTCCTTTGCCACAGCGAGCAGCCGCTCATTCGGAATCACGATCATCGTGTCCACGCTGTCCAGCAGCTCCGCCACGCCATGGTCGGCCTGCAACAACCGCCGTTTGCCTTCAAACGCGAACGGCCGAGTGACGACCGCGACCGTGAGCGCGCCCATCTCGCTTGCCAGCGAGGCGATCACTGGAGCGGCCCCGGTCCCGGTGCCACCGCCCAATCCGGCGGTCACAAAGACCATATCGGCGCCTTCCAGAGCTTCGATAATTTTTTCCGAATCCTCAATCGCCGCGCGGCGACCCACGTCGGGGTTCGCGCCCGCGCCCAGGCCGCTCGTCAGCTTCATTCCCAACTGCAATTTCACCGGGGCCTTCGATGAGCGCAACGCCTGCGCATCGGTATTGGCGACGATGAATTCGACGCCTTCCACGTGCGCCTCAATCATGCGGTTAACGGCGTTGCCGCCGCCGCCACCCACGCCGATGACTTTAATTTTCGCGCCGCGCGGCACCTCATCCTGGTATTGAATCCGAAGTCCGTCGTCGATCGCCGTCATTCCATGCTCCTGCTGTCTGGTATCGCTCATCTGTAAACTCCCCCGGTTCGTGTGTTTCGTTGCTGTTGATGTATCGAATTCCTAAGTTTTGAGTAAGGCCGTCCAGCTTGTTGCCTTTAAACCCACCGTAAAACCCGCCTAAATGCTGCCCGCAAATATCGCGCGCAATTTTGCCCCCACTCCTACATCGTCCGCGGAACGCTGCTCGCGCACGCGATGCGTGTACAACAAAAGTCCAATCAAGGTCGCGTACTCCGGATCGATCAGATCGTTGGGCATGCGCGACAACGGGACAGGAAGGCCAATTCTGGCGCAAGTGCGCAACATATTTTCGACATGTTCGGCCACGCCTGGCAATTTCGCGCCGCCGCCGGTCAGCACACAGCCCGAACCCATCGCTTCCAGCACTCCGCCCTGGCGCAGGCTGTTGCGCAACATCTGGAACAGCTCGCGCGCGCGCGGCTCAAGGATCTCGCTCACATGCCGCTGCGGCACTTGGCGATACTTGCCCGCGCCCGCCTCCGGCGCGGGAATCATGATTTCATTCGACTGCGGAATCGCCGTGACAATCGTGTGACCGTATTCCAGCTTCAGTCGTTCGGCCTCCGGCAACGGGACCCGCAGCACGACCGCCAGATCGTTGGTGAAATGCGCGCCGCCAATTGGCAGCGAATCGGTGTGAACGACCGCGCCCTCGAACAACACAACCACTTCAGTTGAAGCGGCTCCAATATCCAGCACGCAGACGCCCAACTCCCGTTCATCGGAAGTGAGCACGGCCTCAGCCGCGGCGATGGCCTCGAAAACGGTGTCGGAAACTTCAATGCCTGCCTTGTTGGCACAGGTCACGACGTTCTGCATGGTGCTCGCCGGGGCCATCACGATGTGAAGATTTACTTCCAGCGTGCTGCCGATCATGCCAACCGGATCGAGAATGCCCTCCTGATCGTCTACCAGAAAATCCTGCGGCAACAGATGCAGCACGCGATACTCCGGCGGCAGATGCACTTCGCGCGCGCGCTCCACCGCGGCTCGCACATCCTCTCTCGTGATCTCTCGCATGCGGCTGCCCAGAACAATGCCGCCTCGGCTGGTCACGCCGCGGACGCGGGACCCGCCAATGCCTGCGGCGGCGATTGAAACCTGCGTGTCCGCCATCTCCTCGACGGCCTGAAATGCATGATCGAACGACTCCGTCGCCGGGCCCAGGTCCGATATGATGCTGCGCCGCATGCCCCGCGCCTGCGCCGTGCCGTGGCCGCGATAGCGAACGGCCCCGTCGGAGATTTCCGCGCAAAGAGTGCGCACATTGGCGCTGCCTGCATCCAGTACCGCGAGGTGCCTCTGTTCTCGTTCTGGCATTTCACCCCCTTGCCGCCGCCGAATTTCACCAGCCGTTTTCAGCAACTACATTCCAGAAACCACATGCATGAGCGGATGTAGTACCGGGTGCCCTCGCTCCGGCGTATGCCGCAATCGCCCTACCCGCTTCTTGCTACTGTGTCGTGATGTCTTTGCGGCATGAAGTTTGCCGCCGTGACCCATTGCCGCTGCCTGTTTTGAGCCTTCCATCTTAGGCTTCGCGGTACTCGCTTTATTTCCAGAAGTTGCTTTGGGCTGACTCGCGATTGCGCTGCTGGCAGCCACTTTTGCAGTGTTCGGATCCGTGTTCTCAAGCAACGGTGCAATTGGCCCCGGCGCAGCCGTGTCAGCCACAACCGAACCGGTATCCAGTACCACCTGCCTGCCGTAACGCATGTCCACAGACCGCAAATGCGGATACTGCTGCAGCCATTCTGAAAGATGCGCCTGGTATGCCTGATAC
>JBOGLY010000351.1:0-4282 GCA_050746425.1 Acidobacteriaceae bacterium | reverse complement strand
CCAGACGAACAAGTTCTACGAAGTCTGCGATGAACTTGGCATCATGGTCTGGCAGGATTTTATGTTCTACAACCCGTGGCAGCCGGGAGATTACTCGTTTAAGCAAGACATCAGCGCCGAAGTAACTGACCAGGTGAAGCGACTGCGCAATCATCCGAGCCTTGTGCTGTGGTGCGGCAACAACGAGGAGGAAAACAATTTTCTGCAGGACAGCGTCAACGTCACCCCAATGGCGCGGCTGCAAATGTGGACGGATTATCTGACGGTGTTCAGCGGAATAATTCCGACTCTGGTGGCGCGCTATGATCCGGCGACTCCGTACTGGCCCAGCAGCCCCAGCGGGAACTACGCGGAGACCAAAGATAAGAACTATTGGATCCTTGAAGATGGCGACGATGTCGGAGGGAATGAGCAGTTCGGCGATACGCACGACTACACGATCGGTTCCTCCATCGATGTAATGCCGAGACTGCCGTTCAGCAGCGAAGAAGACCGCCATTACAGGTTCGTCAGCGAGTACGGTTTTCCGTCCATTTCCCCCATGCGTTCGATCGAAGCGTCGATTTCGCCTCAGGACCGGGCCAGCGCTTTCGCCTCCGCGATGGCGGACTTCCGCAAAGGCGGATACGGCGCCGTTCGCGACTACATGTTGCAGTATTATGGCGAGCCGAAAAATTTTGCTTCACTCGTATATGGCAGCGAAATATTGCAAGCGGAATTTACCAAACTCGTCGCCGAACATCTGCGCCGAGATCGGCCGCGTTCGATGGGATCGTTGTTCTGGGACCTGAACGACGATCACTGGCACAGCGTTTCGCCCTCGCTGGGAAGCCTCGACTACTTTGGTCGCTGGAAGGCGACGCAATATTACGCGCGCCGCTTTTACAGTCCGCTGCTCGTGTCGTCGCAAGTCAACGGCGGCAGCTTGGCGATCTCCGTTGTCTCCGATAAAACCGCGCCAATCCAGGCCACCTTGCGAGTGCGTGTTATGAAGTTCGATGGGACCGTGTTAAGCACGCAAACCAAGGACATCGCGATACCGGCATTGTCCAGCAACGTTTATTTGAAAATTCCCACGGCCCCGTATACCAATCAGGCGGCGAACCCGGATGAAACCGTCGCGGCCATGGACTTGACGGTTGGCGGCAAAAAGGTTTCCAGCAACCTGATGTACTTCGTTCCGGTAAGCGATGTGCATCTTCCCGCAACGCATATCGAAAGTCGATGGAGTGAATCGAACGGCGCGCATCAACTGCGTCTTTCCTCCAGCGTGCTGGCTCGCAGTGTGTACGTTTCCTTCGGAGATATGGATGCCACGCCCTCCGACAATTACTTCGATCTGCTCCCCGGCGAGCCGGTGACGATTACGGTCTCTTCCAAAGCAGACCTTCAGCAGCTTGAAAGTAGCTTGAAGATCATGTCTCTGGCGGACGCGTTCGTGCCGAATACTGTGTGGAAGGGAACTGCGGAGAGTGTTCCGTCAGTGAAATGATTTCCGCGCAGCCTGTAAAGCTGCCGCTCACGCAACCAGGTTCGTCATTCTGAGCGAGCGAAGCGAACGAAGAATCTCAGTAGTTTTGCGCAAAACGCCAATGCCCAGATTCTTCCCTTTCGACAAGCTCCGGGTCAGAATGACGCCCTTCACTTTATAGCCACCGGAGAAACGCGATAGCTTCTTGGCCCTCAGGCGCAATCGCACCAGCGCTTATTGACTTCAAAACACCTATTCTCTCTCCGCGCTTGCGGTTCGACTAACCTTCAACTCGAAATCGTCATCTAATCATAAGGCCTTCGTAGTGATTGACGAGCAAGGAGAAGCTTTATGAGAATCGCCCAGGTTGCGCCTTTACATGAGAGCGTGCCCCCCCTGATGTACGGCGGAACTGAGCGGGTCGTCGCGTATCTGACCGACGAGCTGGTTCGACAAGGTCACGATGTCACCTTATTTGCCAGTGCGGACTCAGTAACAGCGGCCGAGTTGCGGCCCATGTGCCCCAGAGCCTTGCGGCTGGAAGGCAAAAGCATCCTCGATCCGCTGGCCCACCATATACGCATGATAGAGATGGTTGCGCAGGAGGCGGGCGAGTACGACATGGTACATTTCCATATCGATTACCTGCATTTTCCAGTTACTCGGCGCCTGGATCTCGCCTCTGTCACGACATTGCACGGTCGTCTTGACATTCCCGACCTCCACCCTGTTTTCCGGGAGTTTGCTGAAATGAATCTGGTCTCCATTTCAGATGCGCAACGGCGGCCCATGGAGTGGGCAAACTGGGTTGGCACGGTCCATCACGGGTTGCCGGAGCACCTGCACATCCCGCAGTATCGGCAAGGCAAGTATCTGGCGTTCCTCGGCCGCATTTCTCCGGAAAAGCGCGTCGATCGGGCCATTGAAGTTGCGAAGCGTATCGGCATGCCCATCAAAATCGCGGCCAAAATCGATGCCGCGGACCAGGACTACTTCGAAAGCCGCATTCGCGGACTTTTAGACCATCCTCTCGTGGAATTCGTCGGAGAAATCAGCGAATCCGAGAAATCGGAGTTCCTTGGCAATGCCTATGCGTTGCTATTCCTGATCGACTGGCAGGAGCCGTTCGGATTGGTAATGACGGAAGCAATGGCGTGCGGTACGCCGACCGTCGCGTACGGGATGGGCTCGGTGCCGGAGGTGATTGACGACGGCATCACCGGCTTTATCGTCGATAATATGGATGATGCCGCGAAAGCCGCGGTGCGGGCCGGAGATCTGGATCGTGGAAGAATTCGCGAAGTGTTTGAAGAACGCTTTAGTGCACGCAGGATGTGCCATGACTACGTCCAGATATACCGCCGGATCAGGATGGAAAACCTTGTGAGCCCTCAGGAGATTCCTTTGCCGCGATCGACCGGTTCCGGGATACGGATTCGATGAAGCCCGACGTCATCGAGCACGAAAACCAATATTACATCCGCGCTGAGTCGTCGCTCGCAGACGCCAGGACCCTGGTACTGCTGCACAACGATACGTTTGCGGTATTTGACCCATTTGGAGATGTCCATTCCATTGGCCTGGGCCAGCAGGGCCTGTTCTACAACGAGGCTCGTTATTTATCGAAGCTTGAATTGCAGGTCGGTGGCCACAAGCCGCTTTTATTGAGTTCGGCAACCACTGAAGATAACGTGATGCTGACCGTCGATCTTACCAACCCGGACACGGACCTGCCTTCCGGCGAGCTGAAGAAGGGGACGCTGCACATCCGCCGCGATAAATTTCTTGCCGACGGCACATGCTTTGAACGGATCGCCTTGCGGAACTTCGGACCTAACGATGTCGATACGGACGTGTCGTTTGCGTTTGCGGCCGATTTCAGGGATGTCTTTGAAGTGCGCGGCAAAGTACGGGACCGCCGGGGAAGAATTCTTCCGGTTTCCACCAAGCGCGATGGATTGGTATTGGCGTACGAAGGACTTGATCGAGTTCGTCGGTCAGCCGTGATTCGCTGTTCCGCCGCCTCACTCGAAGTTCAAGACGACGTCATCCGGGTTCCCGTTCATCTGGAACCTGAAAAGGAAATGGCATTCACGCTGGATGTGATCTGCCAGGAACAAGACAAGAGTACGAATCGCGTCGAATTTAACGAAGCGTTGCGCCGCGTTCACGAAGAGCGCAAGGCTTCCCCTTTGGCGGACTTTTCTATCTACACCTCCAATGAGCAGTTCAACGATTGGCTAAATCGTTCTCAATCCGACCTCAGCATGATGCTCTCTGAAACGGAATTCGGCCTTTATCCCTACGCGGGCGTTCCCTGGTTCAGCACCGTTTTCGGACGCGACGGAATTATTACCGCCATGGAGTTGCTGTGGCTGGCCCCTGACATTGCGAAAGGGGTCCTATCGTATCTGGCTGCGACCCAGGCTACCAGCGTAGACCCTGAGCGAGAGGCGGAACCTGGGAAGATTCTGCATGAGACGCGCAAGGGCGAAATGTCGAAGCTGGATGAGGTCCCATTTGGGCGTTATTACGGCAGCGTGGACTCGACCCCGCTCTTCATCCTGCTGGCGGCTGCCTATCATCAGCGCACGGCGGATTCAGAATTTCTGCGCGGCATCTGGCCGAACATTCTCGCGGCGCTCGACTGGGTCGATAAATTTGGCGATTGCGACGGCGACGGCTTCGTGGAATACGCGCAAAAGAACCAATCCGGCCTGCTGCAGCAGGGCTGGAAAGACTCTCAGGATTCCATTTTTCACGACGATGGCACGCTTGCAACGGCCCCAATCGCGCTCTGCGAAGTGCAGG
>JBOGLY010000350.1:0-4291 GCA_050746425.1 Acidobacteriaceae bacterium | reverse complement strand
TCTCTCCGGTCAAATGACTCTTGAGCTGGTTCAATTTCCAAGTGCCGACAAAGGGGTTCTGGGCGGCTGCGATGGCGCAAGTACCGAGTGCGGCCAAAAGACAGCCTGATGCGATCCAGTGTTTCATTGTGTATGTTCCTCCATGTAAAGTCATCATTCGGAGGCTTGTGGCGAGAACTCGGGGACAGTGGCGCATACAGGCCCGATCTGATCGAGCCGATTATATGCCCTCTCATCGAGAAGCTGGAAACCGTTCTTGTTCACTTCCGTTTGGAGGCAGGACCATCGCCGCGCCGCGCGTCATGCTAGAGTCGATTTTGTGGCAAGAATTCCAGAAACATTCGAGCGCTCTGCCAGCCCGCCGCGCCATCCCCGAGAAAATATGATCCAGCAAACCAGCCAACTCAATCACGCGGAAGTAGTCAGCGGGCGCTGGATTGTGAAGGCGATCGTACTCGTCGTGGTTTGCGCGGGAGTGGCGTTATACCTGACCGTCTGTCTACTTTTTTTTCAAGGGCAATGGCAGTTCACGTTTTTCCCGCCCAAGGGAACGACTCCTACCGGCGCCTCGGTTGCGGCGAAATCCGGGCTTTCCATTACTGATGTACGATTCGATACCACCGAAGAGGGCGTTGATCTACTGGATGGTTGGTGGATTCCCGCCGTCAGACCTGAATCCAGTATTGTGGTGCTGTTCTGTCCAAATGGCCGCACCGATCTCCCGGAAAATGTCGCTGCGTTCAAAGCGTTCCATGCGCTCGGAGCGAATGTCTTTGCCTTCGACTACCAGGGTTTCGGCAGGAGTCATGTCGGGCATCCTTCGCAGAACAAGGCTTACGCAAACGGAAGCGCCGCCATGAACTACCTGACCGGAATGCGCCACATTCCTGCCGCTCGCATAGCTGTATACGGCGCGCGCATCGGGTCTGCGGTGGCGGTGCATATTGCACGACAATCGCCGCAAATTGCGGGCTTGATTTTGGCGGACCCTCAGCCGTCAATGAAAAAAGAGGTCAAGCGTGAGCAGCACATTCACGTACTGCCAATGTGGCTCATCTTTCGGGAAAGGTTTGATATTGCAAAGTTGCTGCCGCAATTGAAAATGCCAAAGCTTGTCCTCTCCACCAATGCCATGCGCGAATACGCATCGGGCGCCGCCCAGGTTTATAACGGTTCTCCGCCCCCAAAACAAATGTTCACAATCCCCAACGCGCCAGGCGAATCGGTATACGCGCAGCCACCGTGGCGCGAAGCTGTTGGCAACTTCCTGACGGGTATCTCTAAAATCGGCAAATAAACTGTCATCCCGACCGGAGCGAAGCGGAGTGGAGCGACCTGCTGTTCCAGGCATCTATCCTCCACGATAAGCTCTCAATTTGTATTAAGATTCTTCGGAACACCACACCTTACGCCCACCGTACCTTAGACTATTTTCAGGTCAATTTCCATGCCGATCGAAACGGAAGAGCAGTTGGAAGAAAAGCTGGCGCAGCCATCGCCAGCGGATGTCGTCGCGATGCGCGCCCTGGATGGCGACATTATCGTCCTGGGCGTTGGCGGCAAAATGGGCCCCAGTCTGGTGCGGCTGTTGCGAAGAGCCGCAAATGAAGCTGGCGTCAAGAAAAAGATCGTTGCGGTTGCGCGCTTCACCGACAAACATTTGCCGACCGCATTGCAGGCTGACGGCATCGAGACTATCGCCTGCGATCTGCTGGAAGACGGTGCGCTGGACCGCTTGCCGGAGATGCCAAACGTCATCTTTATGGCTGCCAGAAAATTCGGCACCACGGGCTCTGAATATCTAACCTGGGCAATGAACACGCAATTGCCCGCGCTTGTCGCCAGCCGATATCGCAAATCTAAAGTCGTATGTTTCTCCAGCGGCAACGTGTATCCTCTCCGCCCTATTCAAATCGGCGGCACGACCGAAGAATCCCAGGTCGATCCGCAAGGTGAATACGCCCAGTCGGTTCTCGGTCGCGAGCGGATCTTTGAATACGGATCTCACAGATGGGGTACGCCGGTTGCACTGCTGCGTCTGAATTACGCAATCGATCTTCGCTATGGCGTCTTGTCCGACATTGGCACGGCAGTATATCAGCGACAGCCGGTTGACGTTCGCATGCCGGTGCTCAACGTGATATGGCAGCGCGATGCCAATTCCGTTTGCTTTCGCACGTTCGCGCATTGCCAGTCACCGCCGTTTGTGCTGAATTTGACCGGTCCCGAGACCCTTAGCACCCGCTGGATCGCGGAGGAGTTCGGCAAGTATTTCGGCTGCGCGCCAATCTTTGCCGGAGAAGAAACTTCCTCGGCGCTCCTGAGCAACGCGGCGAAACAGCAGCGCCTTTTCGGCTATCCAACGGTGACGCCCTCGGAAATGATCGAATGGACCGCGCATTGGATCGCAAGCGGCAACCGGAACCTGAACAAACCGACACACTTTCAAACTCGAGATGGAAAATTCTGATGACCCTGCGGGAAAAGTTTAAGAGCGGCCTTGTCATTCCAGCGCATCCGCTCGCGCTGACCGACGCGAGGAAATTGGATGAGCGCCGCCAGCGCGCGCTGACCCGATATTATCGCGCCGCAGGAGCCGGGGGCGTCGCCGTCGGCGTCCACACCACACAGTTCGCAATCCGCGGCGCGGGTCTACTTCGGCCGGTGCTCGAGTTGACCGCGGAAGAGGTGCGCGGCGCAAGCATGGTGAAAATTGCCGGCGTCTGCGGACCCCTTGCCACTGCCGTTGCGGAGGCGGAGCTTGCGCGATCTCTCGGTTACGACGCCGCCCTGCTCAGCATGGGCGGGCTGCAATCTCTAACACTTGAGCAACAACTGGCGCGCGCGAATGCGATTGCGGCCATTATTCCCATCGTAGGATTTTATCTGCAACCTCTCGCTGGCGGCCAGGTTTTCCCCTACCGCTTCTGGCGAAAATTCGTTGAGATCGAAAACATAGTCGCCATCAAAATGGCGCCGTTCAATCGATATCAGACGCTCGACGTGGTCCGCGCGGTGCTCGATGCGGGTCGCGAAAACGATATCGCTTTATATACGGGCAACGACGACAACATCCTTGTCGATCTGCTGACGGAGTTCAACTTTGGAGACCGGAGCGCCCGTATTGTTGGAGGTCTGCTGGGCCACTGGGCCGTGTGGACTAAGACAGCGCTCGCCCATCTGAACCTGGCAAAGCGGCCGCGCGGCGCAATTACCGAGGACCTGCTGACGCTGGCCCAGCAGATCACCGACGCGAACGCCGCTTTCTTCGACGCCGCTAACGCCTTCGCCGGGTGTATCGCCGGAATTCACGAGGTCCTGCGGCGGCAAGGCTTGCTCGAAGGCATCTGGTGCCTTGATCCAAACGAGGACTTGTCCCCAGGACAGAGCGATGAGATTGACCGCGTATATCGCGCCTACCCCCATTTGCACGATGACGCGTTTGTTCAGGAACATCTCCATGAATGGCTTCGATAGCACGATTCATTCCTTGTGCGACAATTCGTTGCGAGTATATCGAAGGAAAGAGAGCAATATTCTGTGCGAGTAGGAATCGTCGGCACCGGCGCAATGTCCCACAAACATGCGCAGGCCTATCGCAACATCGGCTATGAACTTGTCGCGTGCGCTAACACAGACCCGATCAAAGGTCGGGCATTTGCCGATGCAACACGAGCAGAATTTCTATCGAACTACGAAGAGCTTTGCCGCCATCCCCGCGTGGATTGCGTAGATATTTGCACGCTGCCCAATTTCCGTTTGCCCGCGGTTGAGATATGCGCCCAAACCAAGAAGCATGTCCTTGTCGAAAAGCCAATCGCAACCAACCTGGACACGGCGCGCGCGATGATCGGTCTGGCAAACGACGCCGGAATTCAGCTCGGCGTTGTCAGCCAGCACCGCTTCGACGATTCCACCCGGTTTCTTCGCGCCGCGCTCGATGAGCGCCGCCTGGGCAAAATCCTCCAGGCCGATGCCTATGTGAAATGGTTTCGCTCGGACGCATACTATAGCCGGCCGGTGAAGGGCAGTTGGGCGGCGGAGGGCGGCGGCGCTTTGATTACGCAGGCCATTCATCAGATCGACCTGCTGTACTGGCTGGTGGGCGCCGTGTCGGAAGTTTTCGGCTACTGGCAACTGGCCGCGCGGCACAAAATCGAGTCAGAGGACGTACTAGCGGCGGTGATCAAATATGCCTCCGGCGCCACGGGCGTGGTGCAGGCCTCCACCGCATTTTGGCCGGGCTATCCCGAGCGCATCGAAATCCACGGCGTAAAGGGTACGGCTATTC
>JBOGLY010000349.1:0-4296 GCA_050746425.1 Acidobacteriaceae bacterium | reverse complement strand
GTGTGGTACCCCGAAAGTCGTTGGGTGCGGGCACATACTGATTGGCCAGACTGGAGGAAATGGAGTTGTAGTTCGAGGTCGGGACGATAATCGTTCCAGACGTGTTGGGAAAGCAATCCGCCCATGTTTCCGCGCCGGGGCCCGTGGGATTGGCAAGGGTTGCCGTTGGATTGGCAATGCAGGCGCCATTCGGTCCTTGCATGTCAAATGGAATTGGCGCTGTCGCCGAAAGACCCGCGCTGCCGTTGGTCTCGCCTGTCTGCTGGTTGGTATCGGCGGTGAAGTCTCCGTCCGCGATCTGGCCTGTGTTGGGCACGCGAGTCAGAGTGGTCGTTGCCGTGCGGCTTCTCAATCCTTCGTAGCCGAGAAAAAAGAACGTGCGGTTCTTGAAGAGGGGTCCGCCGAGGGTGCCGCCATAATCGTTCGAATGGTAGATGGGACGGGTCGCGGAAAAGTAATTGCCGTTGTTCAAAAACGTATCGCGATAAAATTCAAAGCCGCTGCCGTGGAACTGGTTGGTGCCGCTCTTGATCACTTCGTTGACGACAGCGCCGGAGTTGCGGCTGAACTCCGGGTTCAACGTGCTGGTCACCACGTTGAACTCCGCCAGCGCATCCGGGTTGATGTTGATTTCCTGGTCCTCCAGCGGGCCGTCGTTGATCACTGTGCCATTTAACAGATAGCTGTTGAATTGCGTCTGGTTGCCGTTCGTCGAGAAATTGGTTCCGAGACGGTCCGAGGACTCCATGACCCCCGGCGCGGTTTTCTGCAGGGATATTGCGTTCCGGTCCAGCAGCGGCAGCTCTTCGATTTCATTCGCTCCAATAAGCGTTTTTAGCTGCGTGTCGGAAGTTTCCACCTAGACCGCGGCGCTCATTACATGCACCGTCTGCGCGGTCGTGCCCACCTGCAGGACGGCATCCACGTCGCGGTTCGCATTGACGTTCAGCATCAAACCAGTGGACTGAAAGTCTTGAAATCCGGGCTTGGTGACGCTGACGGTATAAGGGCCGCCGATTTGCAGTTGCGGGAAAATATAGTACCCGCTCCCGTCCGTGACCGCCGAGGTCGAAATGCCGGTGCTCTTATTGACTGCGGTGACGGATGCGCCGGGCACAACCGCGCCGGTGGAATCTTTCACCGAGCCGTGGAGGGCCGCATAAATGTTCTGAGCCTGTACATGACGTGGCAGGAGGAAAACGCCTACGATAAGCAACATGCAATGGGCAAGCAATTTCGACCGCATTTTCATGGAGCCTCCCGAGTATCTTGACAACCTGCTTTCTATTGTTTGTGCCCCTCTCAAATAGGGCACCAAGATCGGATGACTTCGAACCCCCCTAGAGTGGTCTGGCTCATCGACCTTTTTTTCGATGTTTCGCTCTATGAAGTTTCAATAGATTGCCCATTCGAACCAGATCCGGAGGACCTGATCGTGTCAAAGCAACAGCCATCTCCAAGGACAGCCGAATGGACTGTAGCTAGACTGCCAAACTATAGATTCGATAGGGTGTTACCCGCGTTACGATTTTCTCTTTGCGATCTGCAATGACGCGGATCGCTTTACAGCCCGAATGGAAAAGCACGTTTCGGGCTTACGCGGGATTAGGTCGAGCAATGTTACGGATTGCCCGTACGATGAGGATCGGGCAACTGAACGGCAGCATTCAATCCGCTATTTTCTCATCGACTTATGCCGAATCTTCACGTCTCGGCCCCTGAAAAATATGAGATGAAAGACCCAGGGATATGAGAAATCGTAGCCCGTGCAATACGGAGCCATCCCGCGCCCCTGTCCGCGTTTCGCGTTCTCGCCCGAGCCCATTCGCCTGCCATTGCGGATCGCGCCATGCTTTCTCCGATTTATGCGTGTACGATCGGCACTGCAAGCGAAAACTCCAGTAAAGTATGGAAGAGATGGAAATTCAACTGGTCACTCTCGGTCGCCGCGCCACTGGCAAACAAGCAGCCGCGGACGAGTTGTATGCCGGCTACTGCCAGCGCATCGCGCGTCATTGCGACTGCAAGACCGAACATTATCCGTCGGAAGAAAAATTTTTTGCCGCCTGGGACCGCGGCAATCGCGCCCGTTCCATGTTGATTCTGCTCGACCATCGCGGCCGGACCTGGTCCTCGGAAACCTTTGCCCAGTGGCTGCAAAGGGAGCGCGATCGCGGCATTCAACAGTTCACTTTTGCGGTCGGTCCCGCCGATGGCTGGTCCGAAGCGGTGCTGAAAGAAGCCACCACCCGCCGCGACTGGCTCGTGCTTTCGCTCGGCCCCATGACCCTGCCCCACGAGTTGGCCGCCGTGGTTCTCGCCGAACAAATCTATCGCGCCTTCACCATTGTCGAAGGCCATCCCTATCATTTAGGGCACTAGAAGCTCTCTGGCTCTGTTGACATTCTCTTTCAGAAAGGGTGTCGTCATCCGGATGGGCGTAACGAAGTAAAGCGAAGAATCCTTCGTTATTTCACCACTGCAGCGTCCTCGCGAGAGTTGCCCGCAATTTCCACACAAAGTGCGCCATTTGCACACAAATAATTCCTGCGCGACCGACATTTCCCGTGCAATACTCAACAGCAACGAAAGAGAAATCTTTCAGGAGAAGAGAGCGGAAATCGGACCGATTGGAGTCTCGTCGACGAGATTCGCTTCAGGCGACTGAAGGCAATTGGCAGACAGGAAGCTCATACAACTTGGCTGAACGAAAAACCTGGGAGGCGCAGGTTCCGCCTGCGGATTCTCAGCGAGTTCGGAATGACAAAGTTGCGCTCTGGCAACCGGAACCGGATCTTCGAAAATCCGGAAACTGAGGGCGGGTCCTCGCAAGAGGATTCGCCCTTTTGCTTTTTCCTGCGACACCAACGAGGAGTCTCAAAAGCCTCTCTCGGTGTGGATGCGAACAATTTTGAGATCGTCTCGCCGACCGCGGTTCCTATCACGCTCCCGGAGTAACTTCTGTGTTACTCCGGGATCTCGGCACGCGATCGATTGGCATTTCAATTGCGCTTCGGGACGCATAGATTTTTCGCTGAATTCAACACGCAAACCATGCGGATCGGGCGACATTAAGCCTCTTCATAAACTCGTTGATTGCCGCCAAAATGCTATAACCGAAACGTATGGTCCGCCTGAAAAAGCTGTCTGCTGCGCTTCGCTCCGCTAACCCCAGCGCGGACGCGATGTTAATTACCCATCCGATCGATGTGCGTTATCTCACCGGATTTACTGGCTCGAATGCGGCCCTGGTGGTGCCGCAACAGCCGGCGCGGAAGGCCCGGCGACCAGGCAAACCCGTGCTGTTTACCGACGGCCGCTACATTCAGCAGGCCAGGCAGGAAACAAAATATGCCGGAGTGACCATCGCGCAAGGACCCGTGCTGCGCGAAGCATGCATCTGGATGCGCGACGCGGGCATACGCCGCTGCGCGTTCGACGCCGAGCACACCACGGTCGCCACGCTCGAAATGATTCGCCAATGGATTCCCGGCAACCAGCGGCGCGGATTCTTTCTGCCGGTCCCTCCGCTGATTGCCGGCCTAAGAGAGATCAAAGATGCGGAAGAGATTGTGCGGCTGCGAGCTGCGGCGAATCTGGGCTGCCGACTTTTTGACAATCTTTTGACGCACATTGAATCAGGAAAACGCGAGATAGAGATCGCCGCACAGCTTGAGTTTGCTGCGCGAATGGCGGGCGCGGAGGGCATGTCGTTTGAAACCATTGTCGCCAGCGGCGCGCGGTCCGCATTGCCCCACGGACACGCAACGGAGCAGCGCATTCCGCGGCATGGATTTGTGGTGTTGGATTTTGGCGTGCTGCTCGGGGGTTATTGCTCCGACATGACGCGCACTGTACACGTTGGCCGAGCTACAACGGCCGAGCGCGATGCGTATGACGCGGTACTGGAAGCGCAGTTGGCCGCCGTCGCGGCAGTCAGGCCGGGAGTGCAATGCGGTGAGGTGGATGAAGCGGCGCGAAGCGTTTTACGGCGCGCGAAACTGGCCAATTTCTTTACCCATTCGACCGGTCATGGCGTAGGTTTGGAGATCCACGAGAATCCGCGAATCGCGCATAAGCAGCAGCAGAAATTGGCTGCTGGAATGGCAATCACGATCGAGCCTGGCGTTTACTTGCCGGGCCGTTTTGGCGTGCGGATTGAAGACATGGTGCTGGTCACGCGGAGCGGCGCCGAAATACTTACTCCAGCGACGAAAGCCTGGATTGAGCTATGAGGTGGCATCATAAATAGACGTGCGGCCGTATGCTAATTTGAGGCGCAGGCGCGACTATGGC
>JBOGLY010000348.1:0-4296 GCA_050746425.1 Acidobacteriaceae bacterium | reverse complement strand
AGTCGGCAGTTGGCAACGCAGATGGGGGCGCGGGCTCCGCTGCTAGCGCCTGCTCAATTTGTTGCTTCAGTTGGTTGAAGTGCTGACCGAGCGTTTTGCGCGCTTCTGTTGGCGCATTCTTCAGCCAGGCATCGCTGATCAGCTTTAACCTGCCCTGCTTTCGACCAAGCCAATGCAGGCGAAATTGTTCACGAGCTTCCGCCGTGGCCACCGCTGATGCTTGATGCGATACATCTTCGCGGAGCGCTTGAAAAGCGGCCTCGATGCGATCGGAAGCGTAGTTTTCTAAAACTGGAATTTGCAGGGAAGACATTGCATTGAGGATAAATGAGGCAGGGCAGGAATATCGAGCCGTCCGCGAGGAAAGCGAGCCAGACGGGTCGCAGCACTTTTGGCTGGACCCGCCGGTGTGGTTGAATAGAAACGTGCAAAAAATACTGAGAATATTCC
This sequence comes from Acidobacteriaceae bacterium, assembly GCA_050746425.1. Taxonomy (GTDB): domain Bacteria; phylum Acidobacteriota; class Terriglobia; order Terriglobales; family Acidobacteriaceae; genus JAKAAZ01. Next base: position 3,846 of record JBOGLY010000348.1, on the reverse strand, counting down.
TTGTAATATTTGCGATTCTGGGCATTGTGGTGTCGGTGCTGGCGTTTCAGGTGCATTACTCGAACAAGATGGAGCCTTGCGACATCAACGCGCGATGGGATTGCGGCATCGTGAACCATAGCTCGTACTCTGTGATCCATTGAGTGCCGGTCGCAGCAATCGGGATTGCTGGATATCTGCTGATCGTTGTGTTAGCGCTGTTTCGCAGAAAGGGCTGGACGCTGATCGCGGCGGTCGCCGGTCTATGCTATGCACTGTATCTTTCCCACGTGGAAGCATCGATTCTTCAGGTCTGGTGTTTGTATTGCGTGATTTCGCAATGCCTCATCGCATTGATCGCAATCTTGGCGGCTGTATCCCTGATCTTCCATCCTAAGGCAACGCAAGAAGCAGTCCGTAGCAGTTGATGGCTGTGCGTGACCTTCCGTTTTACTTGCCGCGTTTGAACCCAAATTGGAATTGAAATATTCGCCACCCCTGAAGATGTTTGTGCGATTTTTTTGTTCTGACGGTGAACGCCTAGTCAGTAAGGTCTGGCGGAAGGGTTGACCGATAAACTGGAGCGAAATTGTCCACGTTCACGCCAGCGCCAGGGCGGGCTCCAATTGCCAGATATAGACTCTCTGCTCGCGGGCGAAGTGAAGCACGGGCGGGATGTCTGGAAGCCGAATGCCGTGTGCTAGGGGCAGCTCATTGAGCTCAATTTCGGCTTCGGCAGCCTCAAGCGGCCAAGGTGCGTGGTGGATGTTGCCTTGCAATAGGCGGCCAGCGTGGTCGTGGGTGAACAGGCAATAGCGCTCGGTTAGGAAATATTCGATGGTATCGCGAGCAGTTCGTCCGAAGGACTGTGGGCCCATTCCGCGATACGTGGCGCGAAAGCGGACCGGGCGCGAGGTCAGCAGTCTAGCGCTTTCATAATGCACCCAGCCATTGGACTGGTCTTCGACTTTCATCTTCGCCCAGAAATACGGCAGGTGAAACCAAAGTCGCGCCGCGATGACCGCTGCCGGATTCGCAGCATCCAGCGAAAAGAAAAATACGCCCGGCGTGCCGGTACGCTGGTCGCGAACATACGTGCGAAGATTCATCTCGGCAAAGCGGCGGGCGCCTGGGACGCTGCCCAATCCGCGGAACCGTATCCGATCCATGGCGAAAGGAACAACGCCCACCCAACCCGTTCCACTAAAACCGTCAACCTCCAGCCCCTGTGGAAGCAGCGACGCAATCTGTTCCGCGGGCACTGGCCAATGCGCGAATAGCAGGCTGTGCCAGCGCTGGGTCATTATCCAGGGCCGCTTTGGGATGGCCCATGACCTGTCCGCGGAGATGGTCAATACATCGCTCATGGATTCATTCGGCTGACGAGAATGCTTTCGCCCAGGGTGAAGGCGGAAAGAGACACCACCGCATATTATCCGCCATTCGCTATCGAAAGCCGAGAGCCTTTTTCACGCGTCAGTTCCGGAAAGGACCGTGCATCGCGGCGTTTAGGCTGGCGAGTGCGCCGTTTAATTTTAATGAAAATTAGATTTGCGGCAGCGGCCGGGGCTCGCGCGGTCCTCCCGGTGTTGGGCTTGGCATGAAGCATACGGTTGTTAGAAAATGTGGCGAACAGCGCGATGGATGTCTGGCCAGAACTCCGCTGCTCCGTTGTAAATTGCAGTATTGCCCAGATCGAGTCCGGCGCGAGATATGCTGTTGCCTATGCCACGGTCCTGTTGCGGGTAGTAGAGGTTGGAAACGGCAGCCGCAATTGCAGTGCCGGAGAGCGCGGAGGAGTAGAAGACGTTGTGTCCCGAATCGTCGTATGTAATGAAAACTCGAGAGATCGCGTATAGAACGCGTTTGCCGAAAGACCCCTTTCCCAACCGAAAGTAGCGCGGATCCTGGTGCCACCACACGGTCAAGGCGTAATCGCCAATGAAACTGGAGACCGTGGAGTCCAGCTCCAGTGAACCGTAGCACTGTCCATAGGGTCCCCAGCCGTGGCCATATCCGCAAAAGCCGTCTGTAGAAGAATACTCGAGAGTCCCAGCCTCGAAAGCGGTCACTCCAAGACCGAGCGGATCGTAGACTCCGTCGGCCCATTCATCGAACTTTTCCTTCGGGCTTAAAGGTTGGAAATGGCCAGAATAGTTCACTTTAAATGCGGGAACCACCCAGTACATGTGTCCCGGCGAACCAGAAGTCGCCGAAGGAGCAAACTTCTCATTTCCTTTGGTCTGATTCGCGGGCGGAGTCTGCTGTTTCTGGGGTACGGAACTGGCCTGAGCCAGTGAAGGAAACCTCCCAAACCAATGTTGGCTTGTGATCGATGCCTCAACCGCGTGAAGTGCTGGGCCGGAATACGAACTCGTCGAGCTTGCGGCGGCATCTTTCATTGCCGATTGCGCCCAGGAAGGCGCGTGCGGGAATATGAAAAAAAGAAGCAGCAAAAGGACGCTCTGAATCGCCGGCATGACAACGGATGGTACTCTCGATTCACGATAAACCTCCTCCATGTGGTCCTTTCGTTCGCGGCATCCAGCGTCGATAACTAGCGTCATTCCAATACTTAGATGCACCATGACCGGCTTGCGAAATGCTCGCCGTCGGAATTTACGACCAGCCATCGATTCGTGTGCGGTACTCTGAAGATCGATTTTCCTATTTGACGATATAGACAGGTTGGATCAAGACGGTATGCCTTCCGAAGATCGGCTTTCTGCCTCCCTCGACCCCGATATCAATGCAACCGAGGTTTACGCCATTCATGGCGCGGACCCCGAGGTGCTGGCGTATGCAATGGCAAAATATTCCCGCTCCGCGCTTTCGATGAAGCAATCTTTGCGCGAGTTGAATGCACAACGGGCCGAGCAATTCCTGAATACTTTTTATTTCCAGTACGGACATCGCTCCATCGCCGACCTGGCGCATATTGCGCTGGCCGTCGAACGGCTGTCGATGCTGGCGGCCATTGCGCTGGTGGATGAACAGCGATGGGATGGCCAGGAGCGGTCCACGCGCTATCAGGACTTTAAGAAAAGCGGCTGGCACATGCCGGCTTTCGGGTCCAACGCTGCGGCGCGACAGTTCTATACGGAACAAATCGAAAAGCTGTTCGCGGCTTATGAGGAAATTTCCCTGGGTGCGATCGAGTTGCTGCGGGCGCAGGTTCCCATGCCGGCCGAGATGAAGCCAGAGGCTTATGAGCGAACATTGCGGGCGCGCGCTTTCGACGGTGCGCGCTATCTTTTGCCGCTGGCCGCGAATACTTCACTTGGCGAAATTGTGAACGCCCGCACGCTGGAAACTCAGGTGTCTAGGCTGTTGTCGCATTCCCATGCTGAAGTTCGCCGGTTGGGTGAAAAGCTTCGTGAGGCGGCGTCGAATCCTTGCTGGAATGTGCAGCGCGCGGCGCTGGAAGGGTTGCAGCGCGACATTGCCGCCGTGGACCCAGTGCTTGGCGAGCGGGCTGCGGAGTTGCTTTTGCGCGATGTCGCGGTCGCTCCAACCCTTGTGAAATACGCCGCCCCAGTCGAGTACATTGAGAAGACCCGGGTCGAAATGGAGCAGGCAGCGCGTGAGTTGATGGGGAAGATGGCGATTGGCCCTTCACCGCTGGTCGATCTGGTCGGGTCGGATTCGAACAACGGCCGGGAGTCGATCGAGGTCGAGATTGTCACGACGTTGCTCTATGGGGTATGTCATTATCCGTATCGGCAAATCCGCGATTGCGTCGCCGCGCTCGATGGAACGCGGCGCGACGAGTTGCTATTGTTGGGGACACGGCATCGAGGGAGACACGACGAGTTGCTCCGCGCGTTTTCTTCGGGCTACAGTTTTCGCTTCGACATACTCATGGAC
>JBOGLY010000347.1:0-4325 GCA_050746425.1 Acidobacteriaceae bacterium | reverse complement strand
GGTGGTGTCAAACCGCGTCGGCAACAGCGTCAGCATTATCGACGCGAAGACAAACAAGGTGCGCAGCGTGTGGAGCGGGTGTCCAGGAGCGACCGACATTGCCATTCTTCCCGATTCGAGCAAGGCATTTATCGCCTGCTCCGGCGGCCATCAGGTGATGGACATTGCGTTGGCGAAGCCGCCGGCGAAGTCCACTCATGGCCGCGTAGCGACCGGTTCGCAACCGATGCCGAACGACGCGCTACTGGCACTGCTCGATGTCGGTAAAACTCCGATACGCCTGGTGCTGAAGCCGGATGGCGGAGAAATTTTCGCCGTTAATTACGACAGCGGTTCCGTGTCCGAGATCGACACCAGTACGAACGAGGTGGGCGGAGCGTATATGGTGGGGACGCATCCGGTAGCCGGGCTGGCGACTGCGGACAATTCAACTATGTACGTAAGCGATTTCGATGCAGATTCGCTGGGGATATTCAGCATAGACGATGGACAGCTTCTTCCCGCTGAACCGCACACTGGAGACGGTCCGGATGCGATGGCATTTTCCAAGGCGGGAAATCTGTTGTTTGTGGTGGATGCGAGATCGGGCGACGTTGCGGCGATCCGCACTTTGACGAACAGCCTGATTACATTATTTCCGGTGGGCAGAACACCGAATGAAATCGCGGTCAAGGCGTTTTTGATGCCTCATTCACTGTAAAACAAATTGGAAGTTGTCATCCTGAGCCGAAGGCGAAGGATCTCGCGCCCTCAATCAACACAAGGTCCTTCACTTCGCTGCGCTTCGTTCAGGACGACAGTCTATTTGCCGCGCTTAATTTTGTCGGGCGAGGACGATAGTGATGTCGTCAGGCTGTTCTTCCGCGCCGATCCAGTCTTTCAACGCCTGCATGATGCAGTCGGAAATTTCCGGCAATGGCAGATGCCGGTTGCGACGGACCAGCTCGACCATTCGCAACTCGCCGAAATCTCCGAACTCGTTTTCCGGTTCCGTCACGCCGTCGCTGTACGCGATGAGAAGATCGCCGGTCCGAAGCGCGATGGCTTCCTCGTCGTAATGCATTTCATCGAGCAGTCCAACGACAGTGCCGCCGCGATCAAGCCGGACTATGGAGCCATCCGCGCGCAACACTAACGGAGGCAGTTGACCGCCGTTTGAATACCGAAGCGTGCGGGTGGAAACGTCGTAATTGGCCAGGAAAAGCGTGGCATACTTCTCGGGCTGGGTGCTGCGGTAAAGATGCAGATTCAACAGTCGCATAAGGTTTGCGGGAGATTGAAAGATTTCCGCCGCGCCATTGGCATGACCGTTAGACGAGAGTTGCGGCGAATTACCTGGCGTTAAATCGTTTCCGCCCAGGCTAAAAGCGCGGACCGCGGAATGCAGCCCGGCCATCAGCAGTGCAGCGGAAATTCCCTTCCCGCTGATGTCTCCAATGGCCATGCACAGTGCGCGATCGCCGAGCACCAGGAAATCGTAATAGTCGCCGCTGACGGTTCGCGCCGGTCGGCAGAGGCCATGCAACTCCAGCCCGTCAAGGCGCACGTCGCAGGAGGGGAAAAGATTGGACTGGACCTCCTGCGCAATCTCCAGTTCGCCTTCCATGCGCTCTTTTTCCTTCTGCTCCGCCAGCAGCCGGAGCAAGGATTCCGACATGGTGTTGAAGGAACGGCTGAGCGCGGCCAACTGGTCCTGACGCGAGACAGGAATGCGATAGTCGAGGCGGCCCTGGTCCACCTCCCGCGTGGCATGGTAAAGATTTGAAACTGACCGCGTGATGGTGTGGCTGAGACGGCTGGCCAGAAAAATCGCGAACAATTCCAAAATGGCAAACAAAATGGCTGCAAAAATCAGTGCGGCGCGAACTGCTCCGCCAATCAACAGCGACTGCTGAAATAGCCTCTGATAGAGAAGAGATGGACGCGAAGTCACCAGGGCGAAAACCGTTCTTGGCGTTCCGGTCAACCAGTCCCTGGTCTCAAGCGTGGTGCCGAAGTTGATCGGCAAGTCGAACATGTCGGCGGCCTTCGGCAATACTCCTCCGGCGATTTCTCCTGAGTTCCGTCCATAATTCTCGACTACTGGATGGTCTTGTGCCTCAAGCTTCGATTGCAGATGAACATTCGGCCACACAGTCATTCTTCCCAGTCCGCTGACCATCCGTCCCAGAAATGCGGAGTCGAGACGCAGGCTGCTGACGACAACTAGCGTGTGCGGGCCAACCGATTCTCGCGTGACGGCGGCAAAATAGATTCGGCGGTCGCGCAATACGAGGCCGCTGAAGCTGCCATGAACCCAGGCCGGCGGCGTGAAACCAGGCGCAATGGCATGGCCGGCCGGGAGGTCTAATTTCTGCAACTTCCCATCGAGATAGGCCCCGACCTGAAGCCCTGGGACATTCATAATGTTGCGAGCTTCTGGCGGGACAGAGGCAGGCAGGCGAACGGTCTCGGGATGGCCGGCCGTTGAATTTCGTTGCGCAAGTTCCTGCTGAAAGTGCAGTGCCAGCGCGTCGGTATCGGCGGCGAGGCCGACCAGTTCCGACTGGATTTCAGAGGTAGCGGCAAAATTTGCAAACTGGCCGAACAATGCATAGGCTGCGAAGGAAGCCAGGAGCGCGACCAGGACCACGGGCGTGAGGCCGATCAGCGCGTAGGTAACGAAGAGACGGTTGCGGAGCTTCCAAAGAAGACGCCATCGTGTCCAGCGAAACAGCGCAGGAATGGACGCGAAGATTCCTACCAGAAGTGCAATCCAAGGTGCGATGCCGATGTGGGGTCCGATGCCGGGCGCCCAACGGAGCAGGAACAAAACCAGGGCGGTGAGGAACGACCAGAAGGCGAAGCCGCGCTTCTTTTTCCGGAGGACCTGACGACGAAACGCCGATGCGGTCCCGGCCTGGACCGATCTCGTCCATCGAGTCAAGTTGGTCCGGCTCATTTCCGCCATCTATTGCACCCGCAGTTCATGATGATCTTTCGAGTGTAACAACCGGTTCCGTTCGCACGCGCGATTCGGCAGGGCGGCGACATTGAACGGATCGAAATTGGGGGATGGCGTTCCTTGTTTTGATCTACGCCAGGGTCAAATCCCTCGGGGGCGCGACCGTTTCCGCGGGCAGATCGTCCGCGGATGCGGATTGCTTTCGGAAAAAACGAGTGGCGGAAAAATGCGCTCCGGCTAGCAGAATCAGCCCGGAGATAAATGCCCATAGCATCAATCCGACCGAGATGGAAAACGGCCCGTATACGGACTTAAGATCGAGCCATGGAAGCACGGCGACATAGACAACCTTTGCCCCCTCCCACAAAAGGCCGGTGACGACCGCGGCCGGCAATACGGCTGTCGCTCTAATGCGGCGGTTCGGCAGAATCCAGTAAATCGCAAAAAAGATCGCAATGCTGACGACTGCGCCCAACATTTTGAGAAGGCTGCCCTCCAGAAAGTGGAATGCCGGGCTGCCGGTGTGGCCGAAGAAAATCATCTTGAGCAGCATCTCATGCGAGGCCGATATCGCAATCGAGAGCAACGCCAGGACGCCCACCATAAACGCGAGACTGAAAGAAATCAACTGATTTCGCCAGTAGGAGCGGTTCTCCGTTACGGCCCAAACCTGGTTCAGCGCGACCTCCAGCGGCAGAAAGATCCCGGTGGAAGAGATCAACAACGCCACCACGGAAACCGCTGCGACCCGCTTCTGCGAATAGACCAGAAACACCATGTTGCGCGTTACGAATTCCTGCCCGGTAGGCAGAAGCACATGCAGCATGCCGCGAATGACGGCAACCATTTCGGCGGAATGGAGCAGACGGGCGATTGTCAACATCAGGACGATAAAGGGAAAGAGCGACAGGATCGCATTCGCGGCCACGCTAAAGGCATAGGTGTGGACAGCGGTGCGCGAGAGGTAACGAACCAGCGCGACCGCCTGCGACTCGTATACCTCCGATTGCTGCTGCGCCATGGCGATCGAGTCGGGTTTGATGGCGGCGGGCTCCGAAGAGGGGCGAGACTCCGGCGAATTGGTCTGTAGCAATAGCGTTTGCATAAAAGAAATGCGCCGCAATAGCTTGTACGTTGATTTGAGGCGACTGGATCAGCTTTCCTGTATGTCTATGCCAATAAGACAAATTTGATGCATCCGTTCCTTAAAGAATGGATGCACATAAGGAATAGTGGCGGCTCACAGCAACGGGAAAACTGGTCTGGTTCGACTATAGCGTGCGCATGCGTTCAATTGGAATTGCGAACTCGCTCTGAATTCATTAGACGAAACTCACGCGGCAACGGCTCTCTATGAACCGCCGATTGCAATGTAGAAGAA
>JBOGLY010000346.1:0-4326 GCA_050746425.1 Acidobacteriaceae bacterium | reverse complement strand
ACAGGTATTTACCCCGCGAGAATAAATGCTCCTTCTTCACGGCCACATACGGCAACAGTCCTTTCGTAATTCCGGGGTGGTTAGCAGTCAGCCTCACAGCCTCTACCCTGTGCTTTTTTCCTTTCGTAACTGTGTAGGTCACAACATCCCGCAAGCTATCTTTCTGAAATGTGGATTCTACTTTGACATTGAAATAACCCTTAGCCTGGAAATAGGAAGCAAGATATCTGTTGCCTTCCTGCACCACCTCCTGATCGACCCCTATACCTTGATAAATGGGCAGCAATGACTTTCGAGTCCAGCTCCAAAGGTGCGCACCGTTAATCTTGACGGACACAATTGGCCCGGTATTTACATTAAAGTGAATATCCGTGCGATTGGTGGCTGCCACATATTCAGCGCCGGCCAGCTTCACTTGCGCATCCAGATAGCCTTGTTTCGCAAGCCTGGTCTGCAGATACTGCACTGCATTGGTGAGCGTTTTGCGGCGATAATTCTTGCCGGGGCGAATTGCCGCTCCTCGAATGCGCGCCCAAAGGGTCTGGAGATCGTGGGCGAGCGTTCTTTTTTCCTGGGGGTTTGTTCCAGAAATATCTATCTGCCCGAACTTCGTGCGCCGGTTAAGCACTACGTTGAACATCACGTTAGCAATGTGGTGGCTCGGGTCAACGTGGATAGACGGCTGGACTGTGGCCAGAAAGTACCCCTCCTGATGGAAGAAAACAATCAGCTTCTTTTGTGCCTGCTGAACTTCATCGGCGTTGTACGGCGCCTCTGGCGGGTAGTTGGTGACCTGCACCAGGCGCGAGTACGAAAACCGCTCGGCGCCGGGGAATTCGTATATGCCGAAATAGAATGCCGGCTCCAATACCAGCAGGATGCGGACGCCATTCGCTTCGGGAAGCGCCTGGAGTTGGATAGTCTTAAATCTGCTGTCGCGTTTCAGGTTTGCTATGGTAGCGTTCATCTTCTCTGCCGAGAATGGCTCGCCTGCCTGTTGCACGAAGTCCGAGTTAAATTGACGTGTGCTGAGGTTCGGCTGGCCGGCGATTTCGATCGCCGTAACGTTTTGCCCGACGTAGGAGAGCAAAAGGCTAGCCGTCTCAGGAGATGTTTTCGGAGGCGGGCCTTTTGCCTGCGCGAGGATATTCTGTCGCGTTCCAGGACAACCGGCGAGGAGACAAAATAGCAGGAATGTCTCCAGAGGCAGGCGGAGAAAATCGCGGCGGCTTTGGGCACCATGATACGTAGTCGTAGAACAACGAACGCTGTAAGCGGAACCCCTGTTTCTCATACTGCCGCACTATTGGATGCATACAGCGCCCGCAGCGGTTTTGTGGGATCGTGGCGCTAATTGGCGTGAGCCGGAATGAGGCGAAGAAAGTTGCGGTTGTGATATGGCGCGCGAACCTGTTCCCACCCTGGAATCTCAGGGCTCGAAATCGAGACCCGTGGCACGCCACCGTAGTGATCGTAACGTGCGTTAAGGATTCTCGATGTCTACCCACCGGCGCGATCGATGGCTTTTCAACTCAGCGTCCATCAGGATCATGTGGCGCAAACCGTCTGTGAGTTGAGGGTATTCAGCCGGGGAATTCGGCTGTTCAATCGATGCATAAAACCGACGAAATACCTGCTTGAAGGTGTCGTCGTAGCCTTCGCTGTGGCCACAGGGAAGATCCGCATAGGTTCGGGCCTTCTCCTTCATCAACGCGGGGTCCTTGATGTATACGTTATTGGCGCGATCTCGATGCCCGATCCAAAGTTCGTCCGGCCGCTCCTGGTCCCAACTAGCCGATGCTTTCGTTCCGAAGATTTCGATTTTCAGTTGATTCTTGCGTCCGGCGGCCATTTGACTGGCGATCATGGTGCCGCGCGCGCCGTCATCCATGCGAAACAACACGGCGCCAAAATCTTCGGTGTCCACAGTCACCTGCTCGGCAATTCCGGGATTCTCCGCGGACGCATGGGAAACGAAAGTCTGCACGCTTTTCGATTGTTTCTGCCGAATGGGGAAAAAAGTTTGCAAATCCGCGCACAATGAATGGACGCGCAGCCCTGTAATGTGCTCTGCCATATCAAACCAATGGGTGCCAACATCTCCCATGGTCCGCAGTTGCCCGCCGGCAGCGGAATCGATCCGCCAATTCCAGGCCGCTTCATCCAGCAGCCAGTCCTGCAAATAATTGCCCTGCACAATCAGGATGCGGCCTAGATCGCCATCTTCGCGCATTCTGCGCATTTGCTGCACCATCGGGTAATACCGCAAATTGTGGCAAACGCAATTGCGCAGGTTGCGATTCGCGGCGAGTTGGACAAGCTCCTGGGCTGTTTCGACGGAAGTGGAGAGAGGCTTTTCGCACAGGACATGTTTCCCGGCGAGCAACGCATCCTTCGCCATGGGATAGTGCAGGGCGTTCGGCGTGCAGATGTGGACGGCATCAATGGTTGGGTCGCTCAATACTTTGCGATAGTCCGACTCAAATCTCTCAATCCCGAAGCCGGAGCCAAGTCGTTCCGCCGATGCCAGTTCCCGTCCGACGATTGCGACCACCTCGACGCCCTCCACGCGGCGAAGCGCTTCCAGATGAACGCGACCCATGAATCCCGTTCCAAAAATGGCAGTTCGTATTCGTTTCAACTCCGCTCCTTCTTCAATGAGTGTTTCGCTACTGACAGGCGATCGCTAGGAAATTTTCTGTCAGGCCCACCAGGGAGCGGTAGGCTGGTGCTCAATCACAAGCTCGCGAAGAAAATGCGCCGCCTTCGTCAGTCCCTCTTCAGGAGACATCAGGCTATCTTCGTGTTCGATCGACAGCACGCCATCGTAGCCATACATCTGGAGCGTGGAAACGAATTCCTTCCACCATTCCGCACCATGGCCGTAGCCGCAGGTACGAAAAATCCAGGCGCGATTTTGCTCGTCTATATAAGGCTTCGTGTCCAACACCCCGGTGCGGACCAGATTCGCCGGATACATCTGCGTGTCCTTGGCGTGCACGTGGAGAATCCCATCTCCCAAGACGCGAATAGCGGCAATAGGATCGATGCCTTGCCAGAACATGTGGCTGGGATCGTAATTGCAACCGACCACCGGTCCCGCGATCGCGCGCAGCCGCAGCATTGTCTCTGGGCTGTAGACGACAAAGCCGGGATGCATTTCAATGGCGATCTTCACATTGTGTTCCGCCGCGAATGCGGCGTGCTCGATCCAGTAAGGCGTGACGACTTCGTTCCACTGCCAGTCCAGAACTTCGAGATAGTCCGGTGGCCACGGGCAGGTGACCCAATTCGGCGCGGTCGAATGCGGTGAGTCTCCGGGACAGCCGGAAAAGTCGACCACCACCGGCACCCCCAATTTTTCAGCGAGCAGGATTGTTTTCCGGCTGATGTCGCGTGCCTGTTGCGCGCGCGCCTTATCAGGATGCAGCGGGTTTCCGTGGCAGCTAAGTGCGCTGATGCTGCAGCCCTTGTCGGAAAGCGCGCGTTGGAATTCGGCGAGCTGGGCGCCGTTATCCAACATGGAGAGTTTGCAATGCGCGTCGCCTGGATAGTTTCCCGTGCTCAATTCCACGGTCGAAATCTGCAGGGCAGCCAGCTTTTCCAGCACATGTTTCAGCGATAGCTGCGCCAGCAACGGCGTGAATACTCCCACTCGCATAATAAACTCTCGTCCCTATTTTTAGTCGAAGACAACACAGACTGGCGAATCGAGCTTGTATTGCCTGCCTGTCGACACCAGTTTTCCGCTTTGAGGATCGCATTTCAAAACGACGATGTTCGCGGAGTCCTGATTCCCCACCACCAGCCATCTGCCGTCTGGTGCGATTGCAAAATGCCTCGGTTCGTTTCCTTCGCAGGAAATCCGCTGCATCAGGGCAAGATGCCCGTTGTGGGGATCGATGGAAAACGCCGTGATGCTGTCGTCTCCGCGGCTGGACGCATAGAGAAAATGACCGTTGGGATGTATCTGAACAGTCGCCCCGTCGGTCGGCGATTTATGCTCCTTCGGCAGCGACGAGATCACCTGGAACCGCGTCAGCGTTCCCTTCGCGCCATCCCAGTCCATGCATTCCAAAATGCTGCCCATTTCGGCGATCGAGTAGGCCCACTTTCCATTGGGATGAAACTCGAGGTTCCTCGGCCCGGAGCCTGGCACTGCGCTGTAAAACGGAGGATCGTTCGGCGTCAACTTCGCCGTCTTTGGATCGAAATGGAAGACGGTGATGCGATCGAGACCGAGATCGTTCACCAGCAGGTACTTGTTCTCCGGGGAAACAGTTGTGCAATGGCAGTGGGACGATTTTTGGCGTTCTGGGTCAATGC
>JBOGLY010000345.1:0-4327 GCA_050746425.1 Acidobacteriaceae bacterium | reverse complement strand
GTCCGTTACTTCGGCGCTGATGTCTTGCTTAAACGAGTAATCTCCCGGCTGCCACGGGTTGTAGAACATAAAATCCTGCCAGACCATGATGCCAAGTTCATCGCAGACTTCGTAGAACTTGTTCGTCTGGTAGTAGCCGCCTCCCCATAGTCGAACCATATTCATGTTCGCGTCCTTGACAGACTCCAGGACCGCGCGCGTTTGTTCGGCGGTCACGTCATTGGGGAACTTCGTCAGCGGAACGACATCCGCGCCTTTGGCGAATATGGGAATTCCGTTCACCACGAATTCGAACGACCGACCCCACTGGTCCGGCGCCTGCCGCAAAACGATCGATCGCAGCCCCGTGCGTACGGTGTCGGTGTCCTCCCTCGACCCATTGACTGCGACACTGGCTCGAAATGAGTAGAGCGGCTGAGCGCCATATCCCGCCGGATACCAGAGCGCCGGATTTTTGATGGTGATGGGGAGATCCACGGAGTTGATGCCGGGATGCAATTCTGTTTGTTGCGTTGTCGTCGTTTTTCTGCCGTTAATCTCATAGTTGACTTTGATCGACGCGGGGGAATCGACAGTGGCGGCGACTTCCACTTCAGCCAGGATGTGCGCCGACTGCGCGGTTACGTCGAGTTGGCGTATATTCAGGTCCGCAATTCTGGCATCGTCCCAGGCTTCTAGCCGCACCGGCCTCCAGATTCCGCTAGTGTTCCACTCATACGCGACCTTACGAATGTACTGCTTCGCGGGCACATTGATTTCCGAGAACCATTTGTCCTTCGCTGCCTCCTTCGCCGCTCCAACAATCGGCGAAGTGAATACCACCAGTAACTGGTTGTCGCCCAGTTTCAGGTAGGGCTTCGCATTCACGCGAAATACGCGAAACATATTGTCCGATGAAAGAACGAGGCTGCCGTTCAGATACACTTCGGCGCAGGTGTCCAGCCCGTCGAATATCAACTCAATGTTCTGGCGATTTAAAAGCTGAGGATTGGCCGTGATCGTGGTGCGATATTCCCAGTTGGCATTTTCCATCCACTGGAGATTCGCTTCGTCGTCGCGATAGTTGGGGTCGGAAATCAACTTGTTCGCGATCAGGTCGAGGGGCACGTCTCCAGGAACCTTGGCCGGGAGCCATTGCGAGTGCGCGATCCCCTGCAAATCGGTCGATTGGCGAAATTCCCATCCGTGACTGAGCACAATTGTCTTCGCCGGCGCTGCCCACAGCGCGACTGCAAGAACCTGACTCAAGCCGCCAACAATCAGTCCATACGCCACCGAGCGCAGAACGCGAGGCAAATTCATGGTTTTCCCCTGTCGAAAACATTCTTTCCAAAGACAATTTATTACAAATACACGACGCAAAGGACGCTATTATCTATTACCAGCAGGCGCTCCAGCTTGATCCGCAGGATGCTGAGGCACAGAAGCTGGCTGCCGTGACCGGGCATGATCTGCCGGCCGCGCGCGCGAATTTCGAGCGGGCGTTGCAAACCGATCCGGACTACGTGCCAGCGGAATTGGACCTCGGCGTGCTTTGCATGCAGGCCGGCGACGTTCCCTGCGCCCGAACTGCCTTCCATGCATTTTTGAAGAAAGCGCCCCCAGCGCAGTACAAGGAAACGATTCCGCGCGTGCAATATGCGCTGAGGACCGTGCTGGCTGAGCGAAAATAGGCCGCCTGGGGAAGAACACGGTCACCTTTCGCCTATCAGTTGGGCATAGATGGCGTAACGCCATTTGCGGCATTTGGGCATTCAAGTCAAAATTCTTCCCCGCTATCGTTTTTTCCGACAGGACAGCGTCCAAAAAAGGAGCATCACATCAGCATTTTCTTGAACAAAAATGGTTTCGTCTGCTGAGCTCTCGCTGTTGGTAATCGTGTTCCTTGACAGCGTTTTGATTCGAAGTAGAATCAACCTCTAGAATCATCAGAACCTGGGCATGCCTAACATTCATGGCATTGTTACTGGTACGATGACCGGCAGCACCCCTCGAACCATTCAGTTGCAGGCGAAATTCATTTTCTAGATTCGGCTTGCGTCCTGGTGATCCTCGACCAGCGGGCCGCTGTAGCCGCCAATTTACGTTTAGAACCAAATCTCGGTATCGAGTGAACCTACATCTCCCGTGGAGAATTTTATTGCTGCCGCTCAGACGTTACGTGAAGCTAATTCTGATCTTTTTCGCGTTTGCCGGCACGACGGTCTACGCGCTGAGTCAAGCATCCGAGCTTACATCCCCAGAGCTCTGGAAACCGGCGCAGGTCCCGTTCTCCTTCAGTTATGACGGCAAGAAGTCCGCGCAGCTTCTGCCCACCTGGCAAACCTCGGAAGAAAGTGTCGCGGATGATAAAGGCCAGATTCATCGCTATACCTACACCGATCCGGCCACCCATCTAACGGTGATTGCCGACGTCCGCCTCTATCCTGATTTCCCCGGCGTCATCGATTGGGTGCTTCGGTTTCGCAACGAAGGTGCCTCGGACACGCCGATACTTGAAAATATCTTGCCCTTGGATTGGGCCATTCCTGCTGCAGCAGGCGACTGTTTAATCCGCCACGCTCAAGGAAGCAACGGTGCGGCAACAGATTTCACGCCGCTGGAAGAGAGTTTCGATCGCGGCGGAAGCGACCATCTCGAATCGAACTCAGGCAGGTCCTCAGATACGAATACGCTGCCTTTTTTTAATCTGCAGACCGGGGACCACGGACTGGTCGGAGCCATCGGCTGGACTGGCGACTGGAAGGCGGATTTCACCTATGCCGAGGACGGGAAAACTATCCTGATGGCAAGCGGAATGAAGAAGACGCATCTTCTGCTTCATCCCGGCGAGGAGATTCGTACGCCGCGCATTGTGCTGATGAGTTGGACCGGCGGCAACTGGCAGGAATCGCAGAACGTCTGGCGGCGGCTACTTTTTGCGCACTATACGCCGCAGGTCAATGGCCACGCATTGAGAGGACCGGTCCTCTTTGGTAGTTGGGGTTCGGAGCCGATTGCCGACAAGCTCGCCTATATAAAATGGGTCCACGACAATAGAATCCCGATGGATGTGTACGCTGTCGACGCCGGTTGGTATGGTAACTCAGTCGGCCTGGAAAACGATCCGACAAATCCAG
This sequence comes from Acidobacteriaceae bacterium, assembly GCA_050746425.1. Lineage (GTDB taxonomy): Bacteria > Acidobacteriota > Terriglobia > Terriglobales > Acidobacteriaceae > JAKAAZ01. The sequence goes on along the minus strand of JBOGLY010000345.1, from coordinate 1,208 downwards.
AATGGAATCCGTGGTGGAAGAATCGCGGCGACTGGTATCCCAGCCACCGGTATTATCCACATGGCATCAAGCCGCTGGGCGATGCCTTGAAAGCGGATGGCATCGGGTTCTCGCTCTGGATCGAGCCGGAAACAGCCATGCCCGGCACAAAGATCACCAGAGATCATCCTGACTGGTTTGTCCGTAGAGTTCCGCCGTCAAAACATGAAGCGCTGGAGACGAACCTGGGCAATCCCGCGGCGCTCAAGGGAATCACGGACATGGTCTCGAATTTCATCACCGAATTCGGAATCACGTGGTACCGGCAGGATTCCAATGAGCGGCTGGAGCCTTACTGGAAAACGGCCGATACGCCAGACCGCGTGGGGATGGCAGAGATCGGCCATATCGAGGGCCTCTACAAAATGTGGGATGACCTGCTGGCGCGACATCCCGGTCTGCGCATCGACAATTGCGCCAGCGGCGGCCGTCGTCTCGACATTGAAATGATGTCACGCAGCTTCTCAATCTGGCGGACCGATCATGGATTCGCCGATACGCTTGCTGAGCAGGCGCAGACGCAGGCTTTGGCGCCTTGGGTACCGGAAAATATGGGATTTGAAACTTATAGTTCGGGTGAAGTAAAGAATGCACCCTGGACGAAGCCCGGACCTTATAGCACGCCGGAGAGTTTATATCTCATGCGTCTTGGCTACTCCGCTGGATACGGGGTGACGCCCGGAACCGCCGGGGTCAACAACGCCGCATGGGTCGCCTGGATCAAGCAGGCCATCGGTGAGTACCGAGAGGCGCAGCCTTATTTTTACGGGGATTTCTACCCGCTCCTGCCGTACAGCCTGAGCGACACCACCTGGACAGCCTGGCAATGGAATCGCCCCGAATATAAAGATGGCCTGGTTATCGTTCTGCGCCGACCCAAAAGTCCATTCACATCCATGGAGTTGGATCTTCAACACCTGAATCCCGATGCGTCCTACGAGGTCGAGATCCGGACCACCTACGAAAAGACTCCGCTGAAACAATTGAAGGGCAGTGACCTGGCTCATTTGCAGATTCAACTGCCCGATGCACCGAGTTCCACACTTATTTTTTATCAGCAGATATAGGGAACCAGGTTACAAAAAGAATTGTACGAATAGAACTCCTCATACGGCGGATTATGGATATCTGCTGCGATGAAACTGCTTTTTGCACGGTCAGTGAACTGC
>JBOGLY010000344.1:0-4335 GCA_050746425.1 Acidobacteriaceae bacterium | reverse complement strand
CCCTAGTATCCGGGGAATTCTTCGAAAAAGGAACGGTACTGCGCGATTAGACTGCATGGCCACTTCTCAAAGCTTCCCAAGGAGACAACTTCAGTCTATGCATCCGCCAGAGCCACGGTCAAACGACGCTCTCGACCGGTTGTGCCGATCAGGCTCCGCGCACAGCGCCAGGCCATGCAGCGAATTTATCGCTCTCCAACCTAACCTTCTCTTAGTGCGCGATCCAGCGCCATTTTTTCTGTCATCAGCTCCTGCACCGTGGCACTATCGTTGCGCAATTCGGCATCCGCCAGCAAGCGGCGCAGTTCGCGCTGACGCCGTTCAAGGCGGCTATGACGCAGGGAATGAAATGCGTCCTCCACCTGCTCCAGCTCGATTTCCTGGCTGCCGTTTATCAGCGCCGCGGCCAGCAGATGGCGGCTGGCTTCATCCGGCGCAAGGTCGAACGGGTTGGAAATTGTCTCCGCAGCCACAAACGCGGCAAGCAGCGCCGAGGCCGTGAGTCCCTCACATAGCGAAGGTTCCTCTGTCATCCGCTGCCGCGCAAGTTCCCGTGCCGGCTGCCCCGGCGGCAATGTCAGCGCGCGCAACAGCAGTTTTTCCGCCTCGCTCCACCCTGGAGCTGCCGAGGACTTCATACCAACGTCGGTTCGCCGCGCAAACGCAGCCTGCTTCAACTCCTGCCGCAGCAGTGCGGAATCGATCGCAAGCTTCTGTGCGGCGTCGGCCGCAAACTCATCACGCGCAATTCGGCTGGGAATATGCTGCATGTGCGGCAGCAGAAAATTCAGCGCCTTCACCTTGGCATCCGGCGTAATGGGAGGAAACAGCGTCCGTGCGCGCTCAATCAAATATTCGCTATGCCGTCGCGCCCCGCGCAGTGCCGCGACATAGGCTTGCGTTCCGCGCTCGCGAACATATCGGTCCGGGTCGAGGCCGCCTTCCAGCGTTACCACCTTGATGCTGAAACCCTCCTCAATCAACAGGGCAATGGATTTTTCTGCCGCGTTTGCGCCTGCCGTATCGGGATCGAAATTCACCACCACTTGCCGCGTATGGCGGCCAAGCAGTCGAATCTGCGCCTCTGTAAACGCAGTGCCGCTGGTCGCCAGCACATTCGTGATCCCTGCCATGTATACGGAGATGCAATCCATCTGCCCTTCAACCAGCAGCGCAAATTCAAACTGCCGGATGGCCTGCTTCGCCTTGTCCAGGTTGAACAGGACATGACCCTTCGTATACAAAGGCGTTTCCGGAGAGTTCAAATATTTCGGCCCCGCCTTCTCGTCGTTGTCCAGCGCGCGCGCCGTGAACGCAATCGCTCGGCCCGCTTCATTGCGGATCGGGAACGTAATCCGCTTGCGAAAGCGTGCGTACATGGGACCTGCCCCGCCATCCTCTTGTTCCTTGGCGGAGAAAAGCCCGCTGGCACGCAGCACCTCGGCGTCGAACTCACCCTGAAATCGATCGCGCATCGCGGAAAAAGAATCAGGCGCATATCCAATGCGAAACGCGGCGATTGCCTCCGCTGACACGCCGCGCCCGGTAAGGTATTCGCGAGCGCGGGCCGCTTCCGGGCTCTGAAGCTGCTCTTCAAAATAACGGCAAGCCTGATCGTGAATCTCCAGCAGCTTCGATCGCAACCGCGATGCCTCGGCGTCCTCCGGCGAGGAAAACTCGCGCTTAGGCAGCGGAATCCCGCACTTCTGCGCTACCGTGCGCACCGCCTCCGGGAAGCTGACATTTTCCATCTTCTGCACGAAGGTAAAAACATCGCCGGACTGTCCGCAGCCGAAGCAATGATAAAACTGCTGCGCCGCTTGCACGTTGAACGATGGCGTTTTTTCCTTATGGAACGGGCACAGACCCTTGAAGCTTTGCGCGCCACCCTTGGTCAGGCGCACATATTCGCCGATTATGCGAACAATATCGGCCTGTTGCTTGACGGATTGGGCAAAACCATCAGCCATGGGGTGGAATCGAACGCTGCAAGATGAGTGTAGTGCAGATTTACTAGGAAACGACCTTCACCATTCGTACAACCTGCAGCATCAAACCGTGTTCAAGCGGCACCGCCATCTCTTCTACCACGCGGTAACCTTTCTTTAAATAGAGAGGCACTCCGGTCAGCGTCGCTCCCATTTCCAGCCGCGAAAATCCAGCCGCAATGGCAGCGTCCTCCGCGACCTTCAAAAGAAAACTCCCGATGCCGCGATGGACCCAACGCGGATGCACAAAGATGGCGCGAATTTTTGCCGCATCCTGCGATGGATCGAGAAGTCCATTTTCACGCACTACATGATGGTCACCACCGCACAACGTCTTCCGCCGGCTCCAGCCCCCGCAGCCGAGCATTTGATCACTCTGCTCGACGACAAAATATGTTCCGTCCGCGATCAATTGAGTATCCACGGTAAAAGCTGTCCGCAACGCTGCTTCGATTTGCGCCGGCGTGTAATCCGCCGCCAGCAATCCGCGCACAGAGGCTTCGATCAATTTTTGAAGCGCGGGAATATCGGCGACATTTGCTTGGCGCAAGGAATACGGCATGGCGGATCGAACGGGGTGATTTATCGATTATAAATCTGCCTCCGGCCCGTTCTGCGGCCATTTGGAGATCCAGCGCTTTCACGTCCGGGTCGTTGAATGCTCTAAGATAAGCGCGTGCAGCCCCTTCTACGCGTAGAGCATCTCTCCGTCATATTTTCCTCCGATGCGGGCCGGCATACCGCAGTCGATGACCTGAATTTTTCCATTGCGCCGGGCGAATCGCTGGGTCTGGTCGGGGAATCGGGATCGGGAAAATCTGTCACTGCGCTCGCCATTCTCCGGCTGCTCGATCCCCGTGCCCAGGTGTCCGGCAGCATCTGGTTTCGCGAGGAGAACTGGCTCCAGCTTCCGGAACAAGATATGATTGCGCGCCGCGGTCGCGATGCCGCGATGGTTTTTCAGGAGCCAATGACGGCATTGAATCCAGTGATGTCGATCGGCAAACAAATCGCCGAGGCGATTCGCATCCATCAGCGCGATCTATCCAGGGCCGCCGTGCGGCAGCGCGCCATTGAAGCCCTCGAATCCGTTTCAATTCCGGAGCCTTATCTTCGGTTCGACGACTATCCGCACCAGTTTTCCGGCGGGCAGCGCCAACGCATCCTGATCGCGATGGCGTTGGTCAATCGCCCCAGCCTGTTGATTGCCGATGAGCCCACAACCGCGCTCGATGTCACAGTGCAAGCACAGATTCTAGATCTTCTGCGGGAGTTGAAGCAGCGCTCCAATGCGGCGCTGCTGTTCATCTCGCACGATCTTTCCGTCGTCGCGCAAATTGCCCAGCGGGTCGCCGTGATGCGCAAAGGCCAAATCGTAGAGATTGCGCCTTGCGCGCGGCTGTTTGCCAACCCTCAACATCCCTACACGCGCAGTCTGCTGGCCGCCGTCCCGACCATGCGGAGCAATCGTAATGCACCACTGGCTGCGGCAGAAGTCTTCATCTCGCCGCTCGAAGGTCCGCTGGTAGAAATCGCCGCCGGCCACTGGACGCGGGCCGTCGAATAAGGAAACTAACTTTGTCTCGCCCGATTGCGCGCCAGTATCCACGACCCTCCCCAGAGCGCGACCGCAATGAACAGGCTCGACCATTCGTCGGGATCGTGCGGCGCCCCGGGGATTCCGTAGAGTCCAAGAACTCTTGGAATGTGAAGTGTCACCACCCAAATCCCAAACATGAGACCGATGCCCGCCGTAGCCCAGCGTTCAAGAAAATTGATGGCGATACTGAATCCGGCGGCAATCAATGCGGTGCCGAAGAACACGACCCAGAACACATGCAATGGAATCCAGCCAGGTATCAGCGACGCGATGAACTTAATTGCCAGAAAATGATCGATTCCAAACACGATCAGACACAGCGCGAACAGCGTGCGGCTGAAAAGGGCAAGCACCCTGGGTTTCCGTCCCCATGTAGGTGAGAGGCACGCGAGACTTACCAGCGCAAGAGACTCGAATACGACCGTGCGCAATCCCATATCGCCGATGCTCGCCGCATATTTCGGCGCATCCAACACTACCGCGCACAAAAACAGAAGACTTCCCAGCACCATCGCGGCTGCTGTAGCAGTGCGCTTGAAGTGTATGCCCGCGCTGGATGCCAGCAGGATTGCGCCGAAGACATAAGCCAGCCAGGGAATTGGGGGCAACCATGGCAGGATCGGGATGACATCATACGCCGGTCCCAGAGCATGCGTCGAAAACCGCGCGCACACTAATGTTTCAATGCCCAAGCCTGCGATGGCGAGCGAGAATACGACGCGGCCCAGCGCCGGCACACCATTCGAC